>JAHAYQ010000309.1 GCA_018384465.1 Myroides sp.
AATGAGAAATTACAGCTTCCCAATTTTATTCATAATCTCAAACGAAAACATTTTACTTTCGTTTTGAATGAATTGATACAAATGCTTGGCTCGTTCTTTTATTGCTTGATTAGGTTGATGCGTATCTAACGCTACCAGAATATCAGCTAACTTTTCCATGTGTTCCCAAGGGAATTGCAAATCGATCAATTGCTGAAAAAACAAACTTTCTTCTTGTTCCAACACATCATTCTTTGATAAACCGGTTTCTTCTATTGTTGTCCAAAAAACATCTTCCTTCCAATTTTCGGGTACAAATGTAATTCCCGAAAGTTTTTGCAAAATGGAATTTAAACGTTGTTGTATTTCGTCTTTTTTACTTGTGAGCATGACTTAGTTATTAGTGGTTAGTTCTTAGTTAATAGTTGATGAAATTTTCTGAATCAAAGCAAATATCATTTTTCTAATCTCAGTTAAATCTTGAACTAAAGTTACATATTCATCTTCTAAAATAAATCCTAAATCTTTAGCTACTAAAAATAAATAATCCAGCTCAGTTGCAGAGCCTGATGAAATATTTAAAAATCTTATAAATTCTTTCTGACTGTTTCTACCGCATTCTTCAGCAATATTTGTTGGAATAGATAAGACAGCTCTATTTATTTGAGATGTAAGATTAAACAATTCAGATTTTGGAAAGTTATTAGTGTGCACATATGTTTTTAAAACCAATTGATGTGATTTTTGCCAAACAGTATATTTTCTATAATCGTACATAACTAAAAACTTAAAGCTAACAACTAATAACTACTTATTATATTCCTTCACCGCTTCAATAAATGCTTTGGCGTGATCTACCGGGATATGTGGTAAAATTCCGTGTCCTAAATTTACAATGTATTTATCTTTTCCAAACTCATCAATCATTTCATGAACCATTTTTTTGATGGTCGGAATTGGTGAAAGTAGTCGAGATGGATCAAAATTCCCTTGTAGTGTTATATTTCCGCCTGAAAGATATCGTGCATTTTTAGCTGAGCAGGTCCAATCGACACCTAAGGCTGATGCTTTTGATTTTGCCATATCTCCCAATGCAAACCAACATCCTTTTCCAAAAACAATAACCGGCGCTTCGTCTGCTAAAGCTTCAACAATTTGGTTGATGTATTTCCAAGAAAATTCTTGATAATCAACGGGAGAAAGCATTCCTCCCCATGAGTCAAAAATTTGAACGGCATCAACACCTGCTTTTACTTTTTCTTTTAAATATAAAATAGTGGTATCGGTAATCTTTTGTAATAAAGCGTGCGCAGCTTCAGGTTGTGAAAAACAAAATCCTTTAGCTATATCAAATGCTTTTGATCCTTTTCCTTCAACGGCGTAGCATAAAATGGTCCAAGGTGAACCAGCAAATCCAATTAACGGTACTTCATCGTTCAACATTTCTTTGGTTATTTTAATGGCATCCATTACATAACCTAACGTTTCTTCGATGTTGGGAACAATTACTTGCTCTACATCTTTTGCTGAACGAATCGGATTAGGTACCCAAGGTCCTACGTTTTCTTTCATAAGTACTTCAATATTCATGGCTTGTGGAACCACTAAAATATCAGAGAATAAAATCGCGGCGTCTGATTTTACAATATCAATAGGTTGTACGGTAATTTCAGCTGCAATTTCGGGCATTCTGCAACGTGTAAAAAAATCATATTTGTCGCGAATGGCACGGAATTCTGGTAAATAACGTCCGGCTTGACGCATCATCCAAACTGGAGGTCTTTCAACAGATTCTCCTTTTAAAGCTCTTAGAAATAAATCGTTTTTTAACATAGTTTTCAGTTTACAGTCATCAGCAATCAGCTGTGAGTGTTATTTATATTTTATTTTTTTGTCATTGCGTGATGAGATTCTTCACTTCATTTCATTGTGTTCAGAATGACAATATTGTTTGTTATTATAATAACTGATACATTGAATGATTACGTTTTCAACCGTTTGTTGATTGGCAATTACAATGTTTTTTGTGACTCCTTGTAGCGCATCGGCAGTTGTGGTACCTATGCAAAAACACATTTGGTTATCAATGGTATTTTGTTTTAAATAGCTATGAATACCCGACGGACTAAAAAACAACAAGGCATTGGTTTTTGCTTCAATTTTCACAGAAGATTCTTCATTTTGATAAACTAAATATTCATCAAAAGCAATGCTGGCTCGGTTCATAGCGTCAGGTAAAACATTTCTTCTTAAATTTCCGGCAAAAAACGCAATGTGTTCTTTAGAAAATTCTTTTTGAATAATGGGAGCGAGTTCTTCTGCATATTCTTTTGTGGCTAAAACAATAAAACCATTATCTTCTAATAATTTTCTGGTTTTAGATCCTACACAAATCGAAGGGATTTGTTTTAATTCGTCTACTTTATCATTTTCTAAAACACTTTTTACACCGTTTTGCGAAGTGAAAAGTAACAAAGTTGGTTTGTTTTTTATTTGAAATGGAAGTGTTGAAATTTTAATAAAATCGGCTTCTATCACAGAAAAACCAGCGTTCAACAAAAATTGTTTTTGATTGCTTTGTAGTTTTTTTGTTGATAAAACACAGATTTTGTTTTCCATTTTATTCACTTTTTTGAAAAGCTGTTCCGATAGCTATCGGAATTGTTTTAGTTTCTCAGACTTATTTTTTTCAAATAAATTTATGAGATTCCGAAACAAGTTCGGAATGACAATAGGATTATTTTTTTAATTGTTCTTTTAATTCTTTCATTAAAACATCGCCACCGTTTTCCAAGATTTCTTGAGCTGCATAGAAGCCTAATTTTTTCCATTCATTAATTGGAACATCTTTTTGAATTTCAAACTTTTTAGATCCATCTAATGACAACAATACACCTTTAAAATTCAGGGTGTCATCGTGCTCATTGTATTTGGCAATTGCCCCAATTGGTGCGGTACACCCACCTTCTAAAGTACGTAAAAATTGTCGTTCGATATAGGTTGTAATTTCTGATTCCACATCATTCAAATGAGCCAATGCGTCCAACGAAAAATCGTCGTCGTGCATAGCAACTACCAACATAGCACCTTGAGCCGGTGCGGGAATCATCCAATCGAGATTGATAAATTCTGAGGGCTTTAAGTTGATGCGTTCCAATCCGGCTGCTGCAAAAATAGCTCCGTTCCAGTTGTTATCTTTCAACTTTTGCATACGTGTATTTACGTTTCCTCTCAGATCCTCTACTTGATGCGAAGGATATTTATTCAGCCATTGTGCTTTTCTTCTAAGCGATCCGGTGGCAATAGTCCCCGTACCATTCAAAAAATCAGTTGATCCTTTGTGAACCAACAAATCCAACACATTAGCACGTTTTAAAACAGCTGCTTGAACAATTCCTTGAGGCAAAGCCGTTGGTACATCTTTCATGGAATGTACAGCAATATCTACTTTACCCGAAATCATAGCAACATCTAAGGTTTTGGTAAAAATCCCCGTGATTCCTAATTCGTACAAAGGTTTATCTAAAATAATATCACCGTCTGATTTTACGGGAACAATTTCTGTTTTATAGCCTAAATCGTTTAATTTTTGAGAAACGGTATTTGCTTGCCATAACGCTAATTCACTGTCGCGCGTACCAATTCGTATAATTTTACTCATTGTATAAGGTTTCAAGTTGAAAAACTTTTTCGATCCATTCAATACTTTCATTCACTTCGGTGCTTTCGTCTTTGAGATGATTAGCAAAGTGGGTCGTTATTTTTTGGATGATGCGGCTAGTAATGATATTTGCCTGCTGTTCATCAAAGTTTTCTATTTTCTTTTTTTGATATCTTAATTCGTTTTCTTTGATTTCTTCTAACTTGGCTTTTAGCGCATGAATGGTTGGCGCAAATTTTCGGGCTTGTGTCCACGTAATGAACTCTTCCTTAATTTCCTCGATAATCTGCATTGCTTGCGGTACATATTGCTTGCGTTTTTCTAAAGTATCGTCTGTCATTTGCGACAATTGATCCAAGTGTACCAACTGCACTCCAGGAATCTCCAACACATTGTCATTTACATTTTTAGGAATAGAAAGATCTAAAATTAACAATGGTTTTTTAAGATTTAATAATTCTTTGTCAATCGTCGGATTTTGCGCACCTGTAGCTACAATCAAAACATCAGCTTTTTGAATTTCGGCTTGTAAATCGGCATAATCTTTAACAATTAAATTGAATTTACCAGCTATTTTCTGCGCTTTGTCTTTGGTACGATTTATTAAAGTAATTTGATTATTTTTAGTGTGTTTCACTAAGTTTTCGCACGTATTACGACCAATTTTACCGGTTCCAAACAACAATATATTCTTTTCACTAATGTCAGGAACATTGTTTAAAATATAGTGAACCGATGCAAAGGATACCGAAGTGGCACCTGTACTTATTTCGGTTTCATTTTTAATGCGTTTGCTTGCTTGGATAACCGAATTAACCAAGCGTTCGAAGTAATTGTTGGTCAATTCCTTTTCACGTGCAGTCAAAAAACCGGTTTTAACTTGAGAAATAATTTCAAAATCGCCTAAAATCTGACTGTCCATTCCAGTCCCGACTTTAAACATATGCCCCACTGCCTCGTTATTTTTATGTACATAAGCCACCCGTTGAAAATCATCAACCGTTCCGCTGCTGTGTTTGCACAATAAAGATATCAATTGAAAAGGATGCTCGGCAAAACCATAAAGTTCTGTTCTGTTGCAAGTAGAAATCGCCATCATAGACTCAATCCCTTCAGCTTTTGCTTGATCTAACAAATCCATTTTTGCTTGATCAGACAAACTGAACTTACCTCGCGTTTCCGCATCTGCCTTCTTATAATTTAAGCCTACTACATAAAAATTAGTTGACTTTGTTTTCGTGTTTTGTTCCATTCTTTACAAGTGATCATAAAACATTACAAATTTACTTTCATTTTTTGAATAAAAACAACGCTACAAGGACTAAATATACCTCTCTATTTTTTTTGCGATATTTTCACATTGATTTTTACAAAAAGTATTATATTTGTTGATGTTACCATAGATCACAAAGATAAAATTTAGAACAATTCTAAATAAAACATTACTGATAATATTTTTCTATACCTCAATAAAATAACGCTATGAGAACTCAGGATTTTGAAATTATTGAAGAGGATTTTATTTGCATGCGCTACAAGAACGACACTGATACTATGCAAGTTATGCAGCGCGATACCACTAATGGAGTAATGCAGTTTCACTTTTTACTAAAAGGTGAAGGCACTTTTATTTTTAATGAGGGCACTTATCGTTTAGGAATAAAAGAAGAAAACGGTTTAACCTTATACAACCCACAGCGTACATTACCTATACATTTAGAAGTTCAACCAAACACTTGGCTTATTTCTATTATTATTTCTATTAAAAAGTTTCACAGCTTGTTTTCAACCGAAGCAGAATTTATTCCTTTTTTAAACAAAGAGAACATCGATCGGAAACATTATGCCCAACACCCAATCACCCCTTCTATGTCGGTGGTTTTGTATCAAATAATGAATTTTAATCTACATTCATCTGTAAAAGGTTTGTATTACAAAGCAAAGGTTTATGAGTTATTAAGCTTACTTTTTAATAAACCAGAAGATACCGACGATGAAAGCTGTCCGTTTAAAACCGACGAAGAGGAAACTATGCGGATACAACAAGCGAAAGACATTCTTATTAGAAATATGATAGAACCACCAACTTTACAAGAGTTAGCAGACGAAGTGGGTATAAATATTAAAAAACTGAAACAAGGTTTTAAACAAGTTTACGGTGACACAGCTTACGGTTTTTTATTTGACTACAAAATGGAATACGCTCGTAAATTATTAGACAGCGGCACTTACAATGTAAACGAAGTAGGCAGTAAAATTGGGTATAGCACGGCAAGCCATTTTATTGCAGCCTTTAAAAAGAAGTTTGGAACCACTCCAAAAAAATATTTAATGTCGCTTAGTAATTAAATTTTTAAATACTTAAATAAACTTAAAATATAGTCGTGTTGGTTATTTTATGAAAAAGACAGACTACCTTTGTAAAAAGATTAAAAAATGAAAGGAGTTTTATTAGTAAATTTGGGTTCGCCTGATGCACCTACCCCCGAAGCCGTTAAACCATATTTAGATGAGTTTTTAATGGACGAACGGGTAATTGACCTTCCGTATTTATTAAGAGCTTTTGTTGTTCGTGGCATTATATTACGCAAACGCCCAGCAAACTCAGCAGCTGCTTATAAAAAAATTTGGTGGGAAGAAGGTTCTCCACTCATTGTAATCTCAAAACGTACACAAAATAAAATAAAACAACGAGTTGACATTCCTGTTGCGTTGGCTATGCGTTACGGAAACCCATCTATTGAAGCGGGTTTAAAAGAATTGGCAGATCAAGGTGTAACTGAAGTATTGCTGTTTTCTCTTTACCCACAATACGCTATGGCAACTACCGAAACTATTGAAGTTTTGGCGGAGAAGTTAGTAAAACAAAAATTTCCGCAATTAAAAATTACCAAATTTCCGGCTTTTTACAACCGTGCCGATTATATTGAATCATTAGTAAATGTAACCAAACGAGAATTACAAGGATTTGACTTTGATCACATTTTGTTTTCATATCACGGAGTTCCTGAACGACACATTAAAAAAACAGATAAAACCGGAAAACACAAACGAATTAAAATTAAAGAAGGTGAATATTGTTGCAAACCTGGAACTCCCGAAGCCGAATTTTGTTACAGAACCCATTGTTTTGAAACCACTAGACAAGTTGTAGAGCAGTTAGGTATTCCAGAAGATAAATACACTTTAACGTTTCAATCGCGTTTGGGAATTGACAAATGGTTACAGCCTTTTACAGCAGATAAAGTTACTGAATTAGCGAAACAAGGTGTAAAGAAAATGGCCGTTATTACACCTGCATTTGTTGCCGATTGTATTGAAACTTTGGAAGAAATTGAAATGGAAGCTGGTACCGATTTCAAGCAAAACGGAGGTGAAGAATTTAAGATGATTAGCTGTTTAAACGATGACAACCAGTGGATGGATACCATGGCAAGCTGGATCAACGATTGGGCACATAAAAAATAACAAACATGTATTTATACTTAAAAGCATTACATATCATATTTGTGGTATGCTGGTTTGCCGGACTTTTTTATATTGTTCGGCTTTTTGTGTATTATGCCGAAGCACAACTAAAAGAGGCTGTTGAAAAGCAAATTTTATCTAAACAATACCAACTAATGACCCATCGTTTGTGGTTCATTATTACCTATCCGGCTGCCGTTTTAGCAACCATATTTGGCGTTTGGATGTTAATAGAAAATCCCGCACTGTTACAAATGCCGTGGATGCACGTAAAACTCACTTTTATTGTTTTATTGTGGGCATATCATTTTAAATGCCATCAATTTGTTAAGCAGATAAGAACGAATTCTTTGCAAAAAACCGGATCTTTTTTTAGAATATGGAACGAAGGTGCCACTATTATTTTATTTTCGGTAGTGTTTTTAGTTGTATTAAAAAGTGCCATCAATTGGATTTTTGGTGTAATTGGTATTTTTGTTCTCGCAATCTTATTAACTTTAGGCATTAAGTATTACAAAAAAATACGAGAACGCAACAAAGAATAGTTTATGGTAAAACCATTCCGCATAAAAACCTCATCACTACAGGTAAGAATTTTCTTGGCTATGATTTTTCTTACTATAGTTTCATCGGTTTTAATCGGCGTGGTAACGGTTTATCAATTTAAAAAAGAAGCCCGAATTTATCATCAAGATCGGTTACTACGCAAAGAACACGCAGTGAACGAACATGTGAATTTTGTATTACAAACCACCACCCTTACTCCTACCACCGAAAATCTGCCAATGATTTTTAAGGATAAGATTTATGAATTATCAACCATTCACAACATCCAAATAAACATTTACGATTTAGAAGGGCAGTTACTCATTACCTCTAAAGGCAACTTTATTGTTGATAAGGTAGAAAACGAGGTGATATCTCCTACGATCTTAAAAATTATAGAAACCACGAGCACCAAACGTTTTACTGATTTACGTATTATAGATGGTGTTACCTATCGTTCGGCATACAATTACATAAAAGACAGTCAATTTAAACCTTTAGGCATTATCAGCATGCCTGTTGCCGAAGAAACATCTTATTACGATGAGCAAGTAAACAACTTTTTGCTTTTATATGCCCAAATATTTCTTTTCATTATTATTTTAGCAATTGGTTTGGCATATTTTTTATCGAACTACATCACGAAAACACTGAAGTTAATTGCCGATCGATTACAAAAAACCAACATTTACCAACGAAACGCAAAAATTAAAGTAGAAAATGTTTCTTACGAAATTGCTACTTTGGTTGATTCTTACAACAATATGGTTGATAAATTAGAAGAATCAGCCGAAAAATTAGCTCAGACACAACGAGAACTTGCATGGCGAGAAATGGCAAAGCAAGTGGCACACGAAATTAAAAACCCGTTAACGCCTATGAAACTCACTGTACAAAGTTTACAACGAAGATTTGACCCGAACGATCCAAAAATCGATGAAAAAATTAAAGATTTTTGCGAAACCATGGTACAACAAATTGATACAATGAGTGCAGTTGCGTCGGCTTTTTCTAACTTTGCATCCATGCCAGCTCAAGAAAAAACCACTTTAAATGTGGTTAAAGTAGTGCAATTAGCTTTAGATATTTTTAATGAAGATTTTATACGGTTTGAAGCACCCGAAGAAGAAATCATTGCTACCTTTGACCAATCGCAGATTATTAGAATTATTAATAATTTGGTTAAAAACGCCATTCAAGCAATACCAGATTACGAACCGTTTCCTCGGGTTTTAGTCCGCGTAGAACGAAATCAAGAAAATGTATTAATTACCATTACTGATAACGGCTCTGGCATACCAGATGCTATAAGAAACAAAATATTTGAACCCAAGTTCACCACCAAAAGCAGCGGTATGGGACTTGGTTTGGCAATGATAAAAAACATGATAGAAAGTTATGGTGGCACCATTTCTTTTGATTCTGTAACCGATAAGGGAACAACATTTTATGTAGAATTACCAATCACTAATTAAATTAAAAAATTATGTCGTTTGAAAACATTTTAGTAGAAAAAAACCAGGCAGTAGCCACAATTACCATCAACCGTCCGTCAAAATTAAATGCGCTGAACAAAGCTACGATAGAAGAGCTACACGAGGCATTTAAAAATTGTGAAGCTGACAAAGATACCCGAGCTATCATTATTACTGGTTCTGGCGAAAAAGCTTTTGTAGCCGGTGCAGATATTTCTGAATTTGCAAGCTTTAATGTATCAGAAGGATCAGAATTAGCAAGAAAGGGTCAAGAATTGTTATTTGATTTTGTAGAAAACTTACAAACACCTGTTATAGCTGCCGTAAACGGTTTTGCTTTAGGCGGTGGATTAGAATTAGCCATGGCATCGCACATTCGCATCGCATCAGACAATGCTAAAATGGGCTTGCCAGAAGTAACTTTGGGTGTAATTCCTGGTTATGGAGGCACGCAACGTTTACCTCAATTAATTGGGAAAGGCAGAGCGAACGAACTAATTATGACTGCCCAAATGATAGATGCTGCAACTGCTTTATCTTACGGTTTAGTAAATCATGTAGTGGCTCAAAACGAATTATTAGACAAAGCTAACGAATTAGCTACGAAAATAGCTAAAAACTCACCTACCGCCATTGCACAAGCTATTAAAGCTGTTAATGCTAATTTTACTGATGGAATCAATGGTTACAGTGTAGAAATTGATCGTTTTGGATTTTGTTTTGGCACTGCCGATTTTAAAGAAGGTACTACCGCATTCTTAGAAAAACGCAAAGCCGATTTTAAAGGAAACTAATCCGTAATACCTTATCCTTTTTGGATGTAATAAACTAAAAAAACAGTAATTTTTTACCCCATAGATTCTGTAGTTACTGTTGAACGCATTTTAAGTTACATAGTTTAGTTATTGCGACTATGTTTTCTTGCGTTTAAAAAACAGATAAACTGTGTATCAGTTGAGATATTATTAAAAAACCGTTTCAATGTTAACTGAAACGGTTTTTGCTTTTTTACTTATTTGTTTTCATTTTATCCAACGTGTTGTTGTACCCGTCTTCAATATCTTTTCCAACTTCTTTAGCTTTATCTCCAACTTTTTCAGCTGATTCTTCCACTTTAGAAGCTGCATTATTAATTCCGTCTTTTACATCATCAGCAGCTTTGTTAACACCAGCTTTTAAATTATCCCAAGAGTTTTTAGCTTCATCGCGTACTTTTATAGCCGCTTCTTCTGCCTTTTTATCTCCTTTTCTGATTGCTTCTTGAACATCAGCTTCTGCTTTTTCGTAATTTGCTTGCGCCTGATCAACTTCAGCTTGAACCGCTGGATCAACCACATATTCTTCTTCTACTACAAACGTTGTAGTATCTAAACCATCGGTATCCGTTGTAACGGTAGTTTCTTTCTTACAAGCAACAACGGTGAATAAACCTGCAGCAATAGCTGCTACTAAAACATTCTTTTTCATCATTTTTAATATTAAAATTTAAAGTAAATATACTAAAAAAATTAAAAACACTACTTTTTCTCTTTTTTATATTGTGGATTAGCGTACAAATTCATTTGACGTTGAATCGCTTTTTTACGTCTTTCAATATAATTAGATCCGTTTTTAGCTTTAAATTTTCTTGGGTTTGGTAAGATAGCTGCAATTGCTGCTGCTTCGGATTTTGTAAGATTTTTAGCCGATTTATTGAACCAATGTTGTGATGCCGATTCAATACCGTAAACACCATTTCCCATTTCTATGGAATTTAAATACACTTCCATAATGCGTTCTTTACCCCAAATAAATTCAATTAACACCGTAAAATAAGCTTCTAAACCTTTGCGTACATAGCTTCGCCCTTGCCACAAAAAAACATTTTTGGCGGTTTGTTGGCTAATGGTACTTCCGCCTTTAATACGTTTTCCTTTTTTATTGTCTTTATAAGCTTTCTCAATAGCTTTTACATCAAAACCGTTGTGCGCTGTAAACTTACCGTCTTCGCTAGCGATTACTGCTTTTTGGATATGAATGCTTATTTCATCAATAGAAACCCAGTCGTGTTTCCATGTTACTTTATTATCTGTACCTATATTTTCAACCGATCTGATAAACATCAACGGAGTAAAAGGAACCGGTATAAACTTAAAAAGAACCACCAAGCCAATACTAATTCCCAAAAAATAGAGAATCAACTTCTTGATGAATTTAAATATTTTTGAAATCATAATGCATAAAAAAAGGGATGTAAATATACTCCCTTTTTTATTTTTTTGCTCTTTTATTTTTTATCAGTTTTACCACAAACGGTATCGTTGTAATAATGATGATGATAATGATGATATACTCTATATAATGCGTAAGATCAAAGTTATAACTATCTAATAAAAAGGTATATAGATAATGCCCCGCAAAAATAAGCGAAAACGCCCAAGCAATAGAACTGATGATGTTGTAAAACAAGAATTTTTTAAATTCCATATTTGCTACGCCAGCAATAATAGGTGTAAACGTACGAACAACTGGTAAAAAACGGGCAAAGATAATGGCACGACCACCGTGTTTTTCAAAAAATGCTTTTGATTCTAAAAGGTATTTTTTCTTAAATAAGAAACCATCTTCTTTTTGGTATAGATAATTACCACTTTTAGCTCCGAACCAATATCCAAATAAATTTCCTACAATACCAGCCATAGCCACTAACGAAGCAACTCCCAAAACATTTAAAAAATCGTTTTCAATAACAATTACCTCACTCATTAACGCTTTGCTATAAATACCAGCTAAGAAAAGTAAACTATCGCCCGGTAAAAAGAAACCTGCTAAAAGTCCTGTTTCAGCAAAGACTATGAATAGCACAACATATAAACCAATTTTATGACCGGCTATTTCTAAATTAATATAGAATTCTGGGTTAATTAAATCTGCCCAATTAAAATCTTCCATCCTAAAATATTTGTAGTATTTTTTCGAGCGTGAAATTACTCATTATTTTTTAGTTTTTGTGTTGATAAAATCACATAAAACAAAACTTTAAGGAATTTTTATCATTTATAATTTCGTAATTTTAGCCGCAACTAAAAATAGGTGTATAAAATGAAACGTATTTTATTAGCAACTTTATCAGTAATTGCCACAACGGCAACTGCACAAGATAAGGTAATGACCAAGGAACTGCTTTGGCAATTAGGACGTGTAAGCCCAGTTGGCATTACAGAAAAAGGAGATTATTTAATTTATAAAGTTGGAACTCCAAACGTAGAAAACAACAGTATAGATTACAAAACCTACCAAGTGACCCTTGATGGTAAACGTATTAAAGAATTAGAAAAAACCGATGGTTTATTTAAAGACCGTAACCTTTCACCGGATGGAAAGTATAAATTATCGGCAGAAGAGGTTAAAGTAAATAATGTGTTGGGTAAAGACCGATATCCTAATTTAACCGAAGCCAACGTATATGTTTACGACGCCTTAGATTACCGTCATTGGGATAAAGATAACGACGGCTCTTTCAGTCATGTTTTCGTAACCAATTTAGAAACCAACGAAAAAATAGACATATTACAAGACGAACCATACTATAGTCCGCAAGCACCTTTTGGTGGTAATGAAGATTACATTTGGCATCCAAGTGGCAAATCGGTTATTTACGTATCTAAAAAGAAATTTGGAACCGAGTATGCAACTAGTACCAATACTGACCTATACGAATATCATTTAGAAACCAAACAAACCGTTAATTTAACAGAAAACAATCCGGGATACGATACCAACCCAACATTTTCACCAAACGGAGATTTGACATGGCTACAAATGAAACGCGATGGGTACGAAGCCGATAAAAACGACATTATTGTACGTCATAAAGGCATGGATATCAATCTGACAGCCGCGTGGGACGGAACAGTAGCTAGCTATTTATGGAGTGAAGACGGAAAAAAAGTTTACTTTACCGCTGCTGTTGATGGAACAATGCAACTGTTTGAAGTTAACTTTCCTGGACTTTCGCGTATTGCCGTAACTGTAAAACAAATTACCAATGGCGATTTTGATGTAACAGGAATGGTTGGTTTTTCAGGAAATAAAATTTTACTTACACGAACCGATTTTAATACCGCTACCGAAGTTTATTCATTTGATTTAAAATCAAAAAAATGGCTTCAAATTACCCATGTAAACGATACAGCTTACAGTAAAATTGCCAAAAGTAAATATCAAAAACGTTGGGTAACCACTACCGATGGTAAAAAAATGTTGGTTTGGGTAATTTTACCTCCAAATTTCGATCCAAATAAAAAATACCCAACCTTATTATATTGCCAAGGCGGACCGCAATCACCTTTAACTCAATTCTATTCATTCCGCTGGAATTTTCAGTTAATGGCTGCCGAAGGATACATTATTGTAGCTCCAAACCGTAGAGGAATGCCAGGTCATGGTGTTGAATGGAACGAAGCTATTTCAAAAGATTGGGGCGGAAAAGTTATGGAAGATTATTTAACCGCAATTGATGCATTAGCCAAAGAACCGTATGTAGATGCTGACCGTTTAGGTGCAGTTGGCGCAAGCTATGGTGGTTATTCAGTGTACTATTTAGCAGGTATACACGAAAACAGATTTAAAACATTTATCTCTCATTGCGGTGTTTTCAATTT
>JAHAYQ010000329.1 GCA_018384465.1 Myroides sp.
AACGTACGGTTATAAGCTCCAGATCGAGCGATACCGCAAGCAAATAAATTAGAGTGCGATAATAAGTTGGCTGTCATAAATGCACCATAAGAATGCCCACCAACACCTACACGTGTTCTATCAATATATCCTAATTTGTCTACCGCATCAATAGCAGCCTCTGCATTCATTACCAATTGTTCAATAAAAGTGTCGTTAGGTTCTACATCGCCTTCACCAATAATTGGAAATGCAGCATCATCTAACACAGCATAGCCTTTTGCTGCCCAATAAACAAACGATCCGTAATAAGGAAAAGTAAATTCGTTAGGGTTAGCACTCGACTGTCCTGCGCTGTTTTTATCTTTATATTCCGCAGGATAAGCCCAAATTAATAAAGGAAGTTTTTCCGTAACATTTTTTCTATCGTATCCTGCCGGTAGATATAAAGTACCAGAAAGTTCTACACCATCTTTTCGAGTATATTTAATTACTTCTTTATGAACATCTTTAATGCTTTCGAACGGATTTTTATTAAAGGTAATCTGTTGCAAGCCTTTTCTACTTTTGATGTTTCTGAAATAATAATTTGGATAATCGTTTTTCGACTGAATATTAACTAAAACTTCCCCTTTTTTAACATCTATGATCTCTGAAATAGATTCTATTTTATCTGTAAAATTTGATTGATATAAACGATTCGTTTTTAAGGTAGTCACATCAAATTCATCTATAAAAGGAAATTGTCCGTCTTTTGAATGTCCGTCACCAATTAAATACAATTTATTGTTTTCTTTTTGTAGCGTGTATCGACCTAAATGATTCTTTTTGGTTTGGAAACTCCCCGGATCGCTATAAATATCCTGATAATTTCGATCCCATATTACCGTTAAATCCGATTTTTTAGATGGATTAAATAAATATGTTTTTAAATTTCTGGTATCATACCATTGATCATAAACAATAGCTGTTTCTTCATCACCCCAAGTAATTCCGCCAAAACGTTGAGGCGTTTTAGTAAGTAATTCTGGTGCTGTATTAAAAGGAGCGTCCCATGTATAAAGGGCATCTCTATGAGTTACTTCGTTTGCGGGATCACCACCGTCTAAAGCTTCAACAAAAAACAAAGTAGCAGGTTTATCAGCGCGCCAATTCATGCTTCGTTTACCTTCGCGAACAGCCATAAAACCTTTCGGCATCACCTCACTCAAAGGTACATTGTTTACTAACTGCACTTCCTTTCCTGTAGCTGTATAAGCAATAGTTTTCATAGGAAACCTGTTTAACGGAACCAAATATGAAAAAGGTTTTTGAATGGTAGTTAAAAGGATATAATTTCCATCGGGCGAAAAAGTTTCGCCGGCATACATATCAGCAGCTTTAAACAGTTTTTTAGTGCCGTTTAAATCAATAGTATACAATTCTGATGTTACTATGGTTTCAAAATTTTCTTCATCGGTTTTGTTTTTCAACAAATCTTGATACGTTCTGTTTTGCGATACTACACCTTCTTCTGCAGTAGAAACTATCGGGCCGTTTGGTATGGCTTTACTTGCGTCAATCAACGCTTTTCTGTTAGCCGGAATCACCTTAATTAATAGTTCGTTACTGTTTTTATGCCACGTAATAGGATTGCCTAAGTTGGCATTTAAAACAGCATCGGTTAATTTTTTAGCGGTTGCTGTTTGTAAATCTAATATCCAAAGTTCGTTTCCTGTGGTGGTTGTATTGGTAAAAGCTAATTTGGTTTCGTTAGGCGCCCAAATTAAATTGCTGATTAATGCGTTAGCAGGTAATCCCTTAACAATGGTTTCAGTTTTGTCGTTTGTTTTCTTTATTTTAATGTTGTTGATGAATGAAGCTGTACTCGAAATATTTGTGTGTGGATTTATGCGTAATCCTCCCAAACGAAGTTCGTCTTGGTTTAACTCTTCTAAATTTTTATAAGTATTTCGGTACGATAAAATCATCCATTCTTTGTTACTACTCATTGAAACAGAAGGCGCGCGTTCGTAATCGGCTAACTGTAAAATTTCTTGAGAAGGCTTTTGAAACGTAATGTTTTCTTGTGCAATCATAGGCGCTGTGGCTAATAGTAATGCCAATAGTGTTTGTTTAAGTCTTTTCATTTTTAAATTGATTTTCACAAAAATAGGTAATTAAACCTATATTTTATAAAATGTGAACATTTTAAAAAAAATGAGTAATTTGGCCTTTTTATAATTTAGGTAAATTATGTATCATTCTAAAATAACTGGTTTAGGGTTTTATGTACCCGAAAATATCGTGACAAACGACGATTTGTCTAAATTAATGGACACAAATGATGAGTGGATTCAAGAACGGACAGGGATTAAAGAGCGTAGACATGTAATATTGCCAGAAGACACTACTTCGGGCATGGCATTAAAGGCATCGAAAATTGCTATTGAGCGAGCAGGAATCGATAAAAACGATATTGATTTTATTGTTTTTGCTACATTGAGTCCCGACTTTTATTTTCCGGGTCCGGGTGTTACACTTCAAAAAGATTTAGGTATAAAAAATGTAGGTGCATTAGATGTTCGTAACCAATGTTCAGGATTTATCTATGCTTTATCAGTGGCAGATCAATTTATTAAAACCGGTATGTACAAAAACGTTTTGGTAGTTGGATCTGAGATTCATTCCAAAGGATTAGACATGAGTACTCGAGGCAGAGGGGTATCGGTTATTTTTGGCGATGGGGCAGGAGCTGCAATCTTAAGTAGAACAGAAGACTTATCTAAGGGTATTTTATCAACCCATTTACATTCACAAGGCGAGCATGCCGAAGAATTAGCCTTAACAGCACCAGGTATGGGAACACGTTGGGTAACCGATATCTTAAAAGATAACAATCCAGATGACGAATCGTATTATCCGCACATGAATGGACAATTTGTGTTTAAAAATGCCGTAGTACGTTTTTCTGAAGTAATTAATGAAGGCTTAGAAGCCAATGAATTGCAAGTGAAAGATATAAATATGTTAATTCCGCATCAAGCTAATTTACGCATTTCGCAGTTTATTCAACAAAAGTTTCAGTTAACAGATGACCAAGTGTATAATAACATTATGCGCTACGGAAATACCACTGCGGCATCGGTACCTATTGCGCTTACAGAAGCTTGGGAAAAAGGGAAGATTAAAGAAGGTGATTTAGTGGTACTTGCAGCATTTGGAAGTGGTTTTACGTGGGCAAGTGCAATTATTCGCTGGTAAAAAAGTTGTAGTTTAAAATAGTTCTTAGTAAATTCGAAATTGAAAAAAATCAATGATGAAAGAACAAAAAGTACAGAATACAGGTCAAGCAAGGTTGTTTAAAAATCCATTTTTAGAAATGTTGACAAAAGGGCATCCTGCATTAAGTTGGGGAATTCATGTGCCAATATTTGTTTATTGTTTTTATTATGGATACACCACCTATAATATGTCACTTTTATTGATGTTTGGGATTTTTATTTTTGCTCTATTCTTTTGGACATTTTTTGAATATATTGCCCATCGGTATATTTTTCACCTAATTAGTGAAAAACAAAGTTTGCAGAAATTTGCTTACATAATGCACGGTAATCACCATCACTACCCAAAAGATAAAACCAGATTGTTTATGCCGCCGGTACCTAGTTTAATTATTGCCGGAGCACTTTTTGGGATTCAATATCTAGTATTAGGTAAATATGTGTTTGCTTTTTATCCTGGCTTTATTTTAGGATGGTTAATGTATGCTTCTATGCATTATCTTATTCATGCTATTGAGCCTCCTTTTAAATTTTTACAACCTTTATGGCGCAACCACCACTTGCATCATTACAGAAATGAAAATTTGGGGTTTGGAGTAAGTAATACTATTTGGGATAAGGTTTTTGGTACAATGTTCGATTTTAGAAAAGACCGTATTGATAAGAAAAAATCAAAAGAATTAATGTTTGATAAAAAACAAAAAAGTGAAGCCGTTTAAGCTTCACTTTTTTGTTTAGAATCCATTCGACGTTTTTGTTTTTTTATTTTTTTTAAAAACATCCATATTTTGCAATTTTCACAAACTATTTTCTTTTAAATCCTTCGGTAGGAATTTGTACGTCGTAAGATTTATTTCCATTTACAATTAATGAAGTGTCAATAAGCCACGGATTGTGCAATTTTAAAAGTTTATAGTTGACACCTTGTTCTAAAGCCCAAGTTTGTAAATTATCTATACTATTATTTACCGTAATGGTTTTAGTTTTTATGGGGTGATACAATTCGTTTTTACTAAACACATAACCGTATTTATCCGGGTGACTCATAATTTCTTTTAACGCTAAAATTCGAAACACGTAACGCGATGTTTCTTCGTTTAAAAACATATCGTAATAATCGGTCACACCTTGTGCAATTTGCTGTCGTTCAATTCCTGCCATGCCACGGTTATATGCTGCTGCCACAGCAGTCCAATTACCAAATTTCGCATAAGCTTTCTTTAAATAAGCACAAGCGGCTTCAGTAGCTTTTACCACATCTAAACGTTCGTCTACCGTACTGCTCACCTCTAAATTATATTCTTTGGCTGTTTCAGGCATAAATTGCCAAAAACCTTTAGCACCAGCGGGCGATGTTGCGTTTGTTAATCCACTTTCAATAACACATAGGTATTTAAAATCGTTTGGAATACCATGACGCTTTAAAATAGGTTCAATAATAGGAAAAAACCTATTTGCTCGTTTAATGCTTAGCGTAGTTGAAGAATGTAAATTAATGTTTACTACTAATTCACGATCTAAACGCTCTTGTACATCAATTATTTCTAAAGGAACGCGCTCGCCTGCAAAATCGATATTTTTTATATAATAATTAGTTGAAGCCTGTTCCTTATTAGCGGTGGTAAATTGATAAAACAACGCACTGCTTACAACAACACCTGCCATTACAATAAATTTTCTATACTTCTTTTTCATATTTATTTTTCTAAAATTTCTTTCAATTTTTTGTTGATCCATTTCGCTTTTACTAAAATCATTACGTGCGTTCCATTTTCTAAAAATGCAGCATTTTTAATTCTTTTAGCCGGAAAAATATGATCTTTTGTACCGTGTAAATGGTAAACGTTTTTTATAGGCTTTTTATTTTCCCATAAAATAACATTTTTAAAAGCCCAATCCAAATAGTTGACTGATCGTACCGAAAGGTACTTTTGATACATATCAATTCGTTGATGGATTTTTTTTGAAGATACTATTTTTTTTGAAATCTTCTCAATGAAATTTATATAAGATGTTGGAAAAAAACGATACAACCTGAATTTTTTGGCGAATTTTATTCTTGGCGGAAACTCTGAAGGATCCTTTACGCTTGATATAATAATGACTTTATCCACCGAAATTATTTTAGCGATTTCCTGAACAATAATCCCTCCAAATGATACTCCAATTAAAACTGGAAGATCGTGATCTATTTGTATTGCTATCCGTTGGCAGTATTCTTGCAAACTTTCATTTGCTTGTGGTTCTAACCATTCAATAAAATG
>JAHAYQ010000331.1 GCA_018384465.1 Myroides sp.
AACTATATATTTAATTTCTATAAGCAGCACCAACTAAAGCCAATGTATTTTAAGTACACGTTTTTTGATTTTCAAATTGTACGAAACGAGAGGCAACAAAAAATAATAGCTGACCCTCTTTTCAAGTTTGCTAATCCGCATTTGTTACATACACATATTCCTGAAGGAGTACATTATTACAAAATCAAAGAGCGGTAAAAGCGCCCTTTGATTTTAATAATTAATTTAACCAGTATGTCTTTACGTAATTAAAGTTGTAATCGACTTCGTGACCGTCAGAAAAAATAAAAGAAAAACTATTAGATCCATAATTTTGATCTTTTAGCCCTAACTCAAATGTAGATAATAAATCAGTTCCTTGAAAAATAGTAGTTGAAGAGTTTAAGATTGAATTATTTTCATCAATAGAAAATTCATACGGTTGTGCACTTAATACTACTAATTGGACTTTATTTACTGAATAGGAACTACCATCGGTTGTTTCATAATAAATTTTACCATTAGAATATTGCGGTGATCTTTGTATCAAATTATTCACAAATACATACGGCTGACCATTTGATTCAATAGTGTAAAAATCTTTTATTGAAAAAGCACCATGTTCAGGTAAAGAAACAATTGCTTGAGTTCTTCCATATTCATTAGGAGTTAATGTCACATTATCATTTATGTGATATTGAAAATTACCACTTACTGTACTGCCATTTAGCTTGATTTCTCCATCAAAATCAATATTCATAATTACAGATTGAACATCTGTTGCCGAATAAAATGTAAAATCAACAGGGATTTCATTTTTATCAAGAGATACGAATGAACTTTCAATTTGTAAAGCAGAAATACCATCTTCATTTCTTACAAATTGTTCATCTTCATTACACGATATAAGCATAAATGCAGTTGAGACAAATAAGATTAACTTTTTCATATATAATTATTTTAATTTAATGATCCGTTTAAATACACATTGATATTATAATTTTTAGTTTTCTCGTTTCCATTACTACTAACTACTTTAAAAGTTACTGTACCAGAACCCCATATTGTTGAAGATTGAGCAACAAAATTCGCATCTAATATGACGTAATTTGAACCTTCTTCCAATATATAATGACCTTGCCAATTTGTATCCAATGGATCGGTATTTTGATTTCCATTAGAACTTCCCCCATAATATTTAAGAAGGGTATTAGGTGTTCGAATACATTCTAAATAAAATGTTTCGTCTGGGTCATATTTTTGTAGGTTTATTTTTATGTATTTATCAGTTCTTCCACCAGTTCTAGTAAAATGATAAGGACTAGAATTCCAATTACCTACTACATAAAACTCTAATAAATCACTGGTATTTGTAGCTACAGAAGAACTAGTTCCCCACGTAAAATTCACATCAAAAACTTTATACTTTAAATCAACAATCAATCCTTTAGTAACCTCATTGTTTTGTTGATCCATAGCAATAACATTTATAGGCTGTACACCATAACTATCATCTTTATATTTAATTGTAAATACACCTGAACCATATGGAATAACAGTAGAATTTGTAATCGGATTTCCATTTACAGATAAAATAGCATTACTATGAAACTTTACACCTGTAATAGTATTTTCGGGAACTAAATTCTGCACTTTTATTACCGTATTTTGTCTTTTTACATACGGTATAACGTTATCAGGTAAAGGATTCTGCTGATCATCTAAAAGACTCACTTCAAAATCTAACTCAAGATTAGCCACACCGAAAGATTTGGTCTGAGTTACTTCATATCCTTGGCTATTTTTCATAGTAACAGTCAAGGTTTTAGCAGAAGAATTGTTGTTAGAATTAAATGTTAGATTAAGCTTACCTTGCGACAGATCGCTATAATTCAGCCAAGTATCATTTGTAAGCAATGTTTCACCGTTTTTAACCTGTGCATCCATAACCGAAAATTTGAATTTATAATCCGGATTAGGGTTTTCAATCTCTCCCGATTCTAATGGATGAATAGTAATATCAAAAGGGATATTACTTACAGAGTTACTCTCACCAGTAATAACAATTTCAAACGGAAATTTATAATCAGAATTTCCACCGATAAGATTCTCCTCATCTGAGCAACTTATAAGAAGCACGCAACAAACGAATAATTTTAAAATCTTTTTCATAGCATAAAAAGTTTAAATGTGTTAGACTAAAAGTTTATTTTAATACCTACTTGCCCAAAAATGATTTCTTTATCAATAGTAGATTTAAAGATGTTTTGATATTTTAACCCTCCAGTGAATGAGAGCGCTGGAAAAAGAACAAACTCTAATTCTGTACCTCCATATGCACCAAAATTATTTCGGTTGTATGAAGGCATCGCTCCTTCAGGAAGATCAAAATTTTTAAGATCTTCATTACTATAAATTCCACCGATATAAAGCTGAAGATAAAAGGGATGTGGTATTACTTTTTCAAGCGAATAGGTAGCTGCAATACCAACTCTTTTACTATTAAAATTCCCTTGGTATTTTGTTGCACCAAAAAATGCAAGGCTATAATCTTGTTTCAAAAGGTCTAAATCGGCTCGCATTCCAAAAAATTTATTTCCAATAAGCTTTTGAACGTTAATATTGTAGTTTGTTCCACTATTTACAAAGCCATAATTAAGCCCTAAGCTGTATTGACCTGCATAATGTGTTTGAGCAAAAGTTGTTGCATAGAAAAGTCCAAAAAGGAACAATAAAATATTTTTCATAGTTTGTTTTTTAATTGTAATAGCGTGCGTTATCAATTAATGATGCTAAAATTTTGAAACTTAAATTTCTATCTCCGTTTTTCTCTGTTAATTCAAAAAGAAGCTGTTTATCATCCCCCACAGAAAATTTATCGAACATAAAAACTATATTATTTTTTCCCTTAGGAAGTACTTTTAAATCAGGAGTTACATTTAGAATATTCACATCAACCGTTTGCTCACTGGTAGCGATACCCTTGGAGTTAGTGATATAAAACTTAAAGGCATTTACATCATAATTTATATTGCTATTGTTATCAATTCGCATTAAAACATACATCTTATTGCTATTGACATAAATCCCATTTAAAATAACCTTGATGTTTTTATAAGATGAGATATTACGGCTTTTGATATACCCGGATTCATTCAAAAGCTTTTGGCTTATGTTGGAACTACTTACTGGTAATGAAGTAGCGTTGGATTGTGATTCCTTCATTATATCGCTTGCACCAATTCGAACGGTAAGATCTGTTGGATCCTCATGGTATTGTAATAGAAAATTGTACGTTTTGTTATCAACCGTTTTTACAAATAAGTTGGTTTCTTGAACATTGGGTTCTAAAAACTGTATGAACAAAATATCATCTACTTGTCTAATTCCGACTTTATCATGGATAGATACTGAGTTTTGATAAAAATCAACTTTCGAAGGGAATTGTACCGTAATGAATTTATCTGTTGATGCTTTTAAGACTTGCATCTGTGCATTTACTTCTAATCCAATGAAGAATAATGCGATTGTAAATAACTTTATCATTTTTGAATTAATAAGACTTTTTGATTATCAATAAATTTCACTGACGACTCTTTAACTTTATTTGATACTACGCTACCAACTACACTTCCAGCTTTACCTAAAATACCACCACTTCTTGCCACATCATCAACTGCACTGTTTCTTCCTTGTTTTAGACTTTCATCTAAAGAGATAGGAATTCCTTTTAGACCATCATTACTATATACCACTAAATTAACAGGCACGATCGATCCATTAATATTAGCTGTTTCTATGGTAATTTCAGCACGGTATTGATTAAAACGGACGATACCAAATAATGAAGTATTTCGAGGGATTTTCACGCCATTAATGACACCATCTGCATTGGTTTGAAACCGTAAAGTTTGTCCGTTTTTAACCTCTTGTGTGCCTCTAACAACTGCTTGAATCGTACCATTACCTACTTGTTTGCCATTCTCGAACAGATCTTTTTTTGATTGTTCTACAGCAACGACATTATTCGTATAAGTTTCGGTAGTTTGAACAGTAGTACGCTGTTCAATTTGCTGCACTCTGTTTTCAACGTAATTAGCTGATGAATACCCAATGTTACTATTTTGAGGTTCTTCTACTTGCCACATAGATGAATTTCCGTATCGGTTGTAACTCGAAGTTTGGGCAGGAGCAGTATTATCCACTTGCTGATGAATTGGCTCATAATCAGAATTCATATTTGTTTCCGATCTATTCTGATTGAAATACTCTATATTATCTTCTATATCATCCGACTTTTTTCTTGCAAAAAATTGAGTCATGCGCTGATTTGGATCAGCCTTAACGGTATCAAATTTTTGTAAAGCTTGTAGCCTTGTTTCGTATTGTTCTTTTTCTGAAGATAAAGGAACATCCATAGTACTCACTTCCTTATTGGATGAATCTTTAGTACCCACGAAAGAAAAGCCAATACCAATTACACCTATTGAAATAATTCCAAAAATGGTATAAACAATGTATTTACGTTTATCTTCTTCACTTAAATTTTTAAAATCCCAATTCATCTATTCCATTTCTTTTAACTGTTCAACATCTTGAATTAAAACCTTATTTTCTTCCACATAATCAACTATCAAAAGTCCGTAAGGATTGTATGGATAATTAATTGACACATCAATCATATTCAACTTAATTTGAATATTGTAAACCTGCCTTTGCCCTGTATTAATAATTTGTATCTGAGAAATAAATCGCAACGTATATTTTCCGTTTTCTTCTGACCATTTCATGGTTTCAGGAAGCACTTTTGCGTGTTGAATAATATTGTATTGCAGCAACTGATTATAATAGCCGGCATTCTCTTTATTCTTAAAAATCCGTATTACATGATTGTCTAACAACCAGGATAATTTTTCTTTCTTTTCTTTGTAATTAAAGGCGTCGATATCGTAAGCGTAATTCACGAACAAATCAGCATTTGCCATTACTTGTCTAATACGGTCTTTCTTTTGATCAATCAGCGTTAAAGGAATCATTTGACCTTTACTATCTATTGCATACACATGATTGCGACTATGAAGATATGTTTGATAGCTAAAGTATGCTGATGACACAACAGAAACCAACGTAATTACAGCCATAACGTATACGGCTACATTGTTTCTTTTTAGTTTATAAAATATGTTTTCTCCTACTTTCATACTAATTGAATAAATTTTCTACTAATCGTTTGGTACCACTAAACAGTTTAATTTTCAAGAAAAATGATATACCCAAACCTGCGATATAGAGCAATAATCTCTTGGTTAAATTAGCAGGATCATCAGGATTTACGCTTTGAATTTGTGAGGTGTGTGTCATCACTAAATTCGACAAATGAAATATGGCCATATACGGTATGGGCAATATTAAAATCCCTACATATTTTTTTATCCAACGG
>JAHAYQ010000008.1 GCA_018384465.1 Myroides sp.
CTTTTACGCATCTTGTCTATCCAACTAAAAATGTGGTACTATTTGCATTAAACCAATTCAAAATAGTAAATTTGCGACACATTTTATATTTATGAGCGCTACGTATCCAAAAACCGAGAAACTTAAAAAGAAAAAGTATATTGATCTACTTTTTTCTGAAGGGCGTACCGTTACAAAATATCCTTTGCGTTTGGTTTATGTACCAGTTAAAGAGTTAGATACACCTTTACAAATGGGTGTATCGGTTCCTAAAAAGTATTTCAAAAAAGCGGTAGATCGCAATTATTTTAAACGTGTTTTGCGCGAGTGTTACCGTTTAAACAAAGAATTACTGTTGAATGATTTACAAGAACCTTACGTACTAATGTTCTTTTACCAAACCAAAGAACGACTGACTTATCAAGAGATTGAAGAAAAAACCAAAGAACTTTTTATAAAATTTAAGGAGAAAACCACTTAAATATTTGTGACACATTGAAATTGAATGTTATCAAAAAAAGCATTCGGTTTATAGATTACATTTGTTTTTTTTGTACTTTCAATTTATCAAACAAAAGTGAAAGCCTCATAGTTAAATCACTAAACTTCAATACACTAAGCGCCAAAAACATACTATATTTTTATTTATTACTATGAAATCCTCACGTTAATTAAACTTTTAAGTGGAACAAAAACACAGTGTTAATAAGGTAACCGCAGGTGCTTTATTAATAACATTAGGTATTATCTACGGCGATATTGGTACCTCGCCTTTATATGTAATGAAAGCCATTTTTGGTGATGCTCCTATAGAAACCAATTTGGTTTTAGGCGCGGTTTCTTGCGTTTTTTGGACATTGACGGTTCAAACCAGTATAAAATATGTATGGCTTACCCTGCAAGCCGACAATAAAGGTGAAGGTGGCATTTTTTCATTATATACTTTGGTAAAAAAACTTAAAAAGCCTTGGTTAATAGTTCCTGCTATTATTGGCGGAAGCGCCATGCTTGCCGATGGATTTATTACACCGCCCATTTCTATCTCATCTGCTTTAGAAGGTTTAAAAATTTACTATCCTGAGTTACAAACTATACCATACGTAATTGGTATCATTTTAATTTTATTCTTTTTTCAAAGTTATGGCACAAAAACCATAGGGAAATTTTTTGGACCTATTATGTTGATTTGGTTCTCTATGTTGGCTGTAACAGGATTACTACAAATTATAGAAATACCACATATTTTAAAAGCCGTGAATCCATATTACGGTTATTTGCTGTTATCAGAACATCCAGAAGGTTTTTTTGTACTTGGATTTGTATTTCTTTGTACCACCGGTGCCGAAGCGCTTTACAGTGATTTGGGGCATTGTGGCATTAAAAACATACGGTTAACTTGGTTGTTTGTTAAACTTACGCTGTTATTAAATTATTTTGGACAGGGTGCTTTTTTGTTATCTCATCAAAACTTACAATTAAAAACAGTTAATAACGGGGCTGAGTTTATACAAAACCCCTTTTA
Source organism: Myroides sp. (assembly GCA_018384465.1). Taxonomy (GTDB): domain Bacteria; phylum Bacteroidota; class Bacteroidia; order Flavobacteriales; family Flavobacteriaceae; genus Flavobacterium. Next base: position 1,502 of record JAHAYQ010000008.1, read on the forward strand.
TCTAATGATGCCCGAATGGTTTATACCCATAGCTATTGCGATTGCTACATTAGCTGCCGTCATAGCTGCTCAGGCCTTAATCACCGGATCATTCACTATGATCAACGAAGCCATGCGTTTAAATTTATGGCCGAAGGTTTTGGTAAAATATCCGTCGGTCATCAAAGGGCAACTGTATATCCCTTCAACAAATTGGATTTTGTGTATGGGCTGTATATTGATCGTTTTGTATTTTAAAGAATCAAGCAATATGGAAGCTGCTTACGGTTTGGCAATTGTACTGTGTATGCTTGCAACAAGTATCTTATTAACGTATTATATGATTCTTAAGCGATTTCACACTTTAATTATCTTAGGTTTTATTTTAATATACAGTATAGTTGAAATTTCTTTTTTCATTGCCAATATTGAAAAATTTTCTCACGGCGGATATGTTTCATTGATCATTGCTGCATGTATAGGTAGTGTTATGAGCATTTGGTTTGTAGGTAAACGGATCCGAAGAAGTTATACCGAATTTGTACCTATGGAAAAACACATATCTGTTATAGAAGATTTAAGCAACGACGAAAGCATTGCTCAATATGCCAACAATTTAATTTATTTGACCAATGCTCAAAACAAAAACGAAATTGAGTCTAAAGTTATTTATTCAATTTTATACAAACGGCCTAAACGTGCCAATACGTACTGGATGTTACATGTAAATGTGATGGATGAACCTTATGGAATGGAATACGACATTAAAAAATTTTCTGAAAAGATAATTCGCGTCGATTTTTATTTAGGGTTCCGTGTGGCGCCAAAAATAAGCAGCTTGTTTAAAAAAGTAGTAGAAGATCTAAGCAAGACCGGTGAATTTAATAAATTAAGCACGTATCATTCTTTAAGAAAAAATCAAATAACTGCTGATTATAAATATGTAATTATTGAAAAAGTAATATCGTATGAAAATGATTTGCCATGGTACGAAAGCTTTTTATTGTCTTGCTATTCCTTTATTCGTAAACGTAGTATTTCTGAAGAAAAAGCATTTGGTTTAGATAACAGTTCGGTTAAAATTGAATACTATCCTTTGTTTTTAAATAAAAACACACCCGATTTTCCGTTAAAAAGAAGATCTTAAAAACTTTAGCCTAATTCTTGCAGTAGATGATCTAAAAAAAAACTATGCAAGACAAACTGACACAGATTAAGAATTTTGCAGATAATGCCCACGGGAGCCAGATGCGAAAATACAGCAATGAACGTTATATTGTACATCCTATTCGAGTTATGCAGCTTTGTGAACCCTATACCAACCAAATTGAAGTGTTGGCTGCTGCATTGCTTCACGACGTTTTAGAAGACACACCCATAACCGAAGTTGAATTAACCGAGTTTTTACAAGGAATCTTAACTAATGAACAAACCCAGAAAACAATACAATTGGTGGTAGAACTTACCGATGTGTACACCAAAGAAAACTACCCGCAGTGGAATAGAAACTATAGAAAAACATTAGAAACTGAAAGAATTAAAAACATTAGTGCCGATGCACAAACCATAAAATATGCAGATATTTTAGACAATGCCCATGAAATAACAAGAAGTGATCCTCATTTTGCACCGCGCTTTTTAAAAGAATGTCTTCAAATCCTTAACGTAGCATCTAAAGGAAACGAAACGCTCTATCAACTAGCTCAATATAAACTTTTAAAAGAGCTAAGGAAGAATTAAAAAATCCGACTCGTTGAGGAATCGGATTTTGTTACCATGCTACATCTTGTTAAATTATGCATCATCGTCTTCTTTGTTTTCGGTTTCTCGGTTGGTTGTTTGGTTGTGTTTATTTTCAGCATTTGGCTGCTGTTGTTCGTCCTGTGTATTTGTAGATTGTTGTACACCTCCTTGAGTTTGTTGGTTTTGCTTTGCTTGTGGATTGTTTTGATCATTTTGATTGTTAACATCCTGCTGTTGGTTCTTTTGGTTTTGATTCTTTTGATCGTCACCATCTGGTTTGTGATTGTTCATAATTTTAAGTTTTAAATTGTGGTTATTATTTGATTGGCTTTTAATTTTTGACTTATAATTTGCATCGTTCTGTTTAAAGTGGTTCAATTACCAAGCCAATAAATCCCTTTCAAAAAATATAACACAGTCCTCTAAGAACACAAACAACTATAAAACAACGCTTTACAAAATTAACTTTTAAGCAATAATTCACAACTAAGATACCTTTTAAGTGTCATTTCAATTTTAATTACACATAAGCAGTTATTATTCTAAATAATAATTTATTTACAAATTATATTATAAATAAAGGAAGTAAAAGTGCATTATTTAAGTTAAATAATCAAAAACAACCACTATTTGTTAAAATTTAAATATTTAACATATATCATTCACAAAAAATACAACAACGCTTAATAAATAAACACATTGTTTAAATTATCAACAAAATGTAAACGGTTTTTTAAACATATTTTCAATTTGCTGACCTTATTCCATTGGAACAATAATTGCTTGATTTAAAAAGACTTATTCTAGCATCGTTCAAATTATTTAATAAACCTAAATAATAAGAACTATGAAAAAGAAACATCAATTATTCAGTTTGGTAACCTTATTATTAGTTACCGTTACGGCAATTTCTTGTAGAGATAACCGCAACACCAATGAAGCACCCAACACAGATTATCCTTCAGACTACGAAACAGAACGTCAGGATGAATATATGGGCACGCCTACAGACGACCCAATGTATGCACCGGATACACTTAATGGATCAATGGAAGGTAATGCTGATATGCGTGAGCACACACAGGATACCATATGTCATCGTACAAATTAGTAACCATTAAAATAAATTAATTATGAAAAACTTCATTTTATTAGGCGCTTTCTTGTTTTGTTTAGGTATGTCTGCTCAGCAACAACCCACCAAACAAACGGCAGAAACAAATAACCCAACATTAACCAACCGTGACGATCAACAATTTATTATGGAAGCAACTAAGGGCGCGCAAACCGAAATTGCTTCGGCTCGTATAGCTTTGAACCAAACTAAAAATGAGGACGTACGAAAGTTTGCTAATCAAATGATTACCGATCATGAAAAATCGTTAGTAACTCTTTACCAAATGGTAAACGCACAACAAACCTCAGACGCTACCCCCACATCAGATCTTTCCCGACTTTCTGGTGCACAATTCGATCAAGCATATAAAGAACAAGCCATTAAAAGTCATACCGAAACCATATCGCTTTATGAAAATTACTTAAAAAATGGTAAAAATGACGAACTACGGAAGTGGGTAGAATCTAACCTACCGATAATACGGATGCATTTAAAACATGCAGAGCAATTGAATATCCATTCACAAAATGAACGATAATTTAAGAAACCGACTGCATCATTATGTGGCAATCGGTTTTTATTTTCTCTTTAATAAAAAATTTAAACTATGAGCACAGAAAATTTAAACAATACACAAGCAATTGAGAAATTACAACAACTAATCGATGCCATTGAAGTTGGTATATTATCAACCTTTGTAGATCATACCGTTTATCCGCACAGCGTTCCTATGACTTATCAAGAAGTTGACAATCAAGGGAATATCTGGTTCCTTTTTTCATCTGAAAGTGAAAGTTACAATCATTTAATGAGCAATAATAAAGTCTCTCTTACCTTTGGTTCTCCAAGTACTTATGAATTTTTAAGTATTAACGGCTTAGGTGAATCAGTGCACGATGATGTCAAAATAGAAAAATATTGGAATAAGTTTGCAGAAGCATGGTTTACCGATAAAAACGATCCACGCATTAGGTTGCTAAAAGTAGTTCCTTTAGAAGCTCATTATTGGGATAATAAATCAAACAAGTTTATGACCCTTTTAAAAGTAGCAGCAAGTGCAATAACCGGACAAAAAAGCGATATTGCTAGAGAAGGCGACATAAACATTTAGTAAAATAAGGTATCTTTGAAAGGCAAACACAAAATTAAATCTTTAAATAATTGAGTTATGAAAAAAATAATTTATTACCGAGTACTATTTTGTGCTTTAATCAGTTCTTTAGTCCTTACAAGTTGTAAAACAGTTGAAGTGCCCGAAGGGGTAAATGTTGTAAACAATTTCGACGCAAACCAATATATGGGAACTTGGTATGAAATTGCCCGTTTTGATTTTAAACACGAAAAAGACCTCAGCAATGTAACCGCTACCTATTCTTTAAACAAGGACGGATCGGTTAAAGTGGTTAACAAAGGTTACAACTTTGTTAAGAATAAATGGGAAGAGGCAAACGGAAAAGCTAAATTTTTAGACGACAACACCAAAGGTGCATTAAAAGTCTCTTTTTTCGGACCATTTTATTCGGGCTACAATGTAGTTATGATGGATCCCGATTACGAAAACGCATTAGTTTTTGGTGAAAGCACTGATTATATTTGGATCCTTTCCAGAAGTAAAACCATACCTGAAGCTACCAAAGAGAAATTTTTAAAAGAAGCCGAAAGAATAGGTTATGATTTAAGCAGATTGGTTTGGACCGAACACGATTAACAGTATTACCCATTAAAAGTGATTGTTTTTAAAATAAACAATCACTTTTTGTTTCTAAACTATTGATTTACAACTGAAAATTAAGTATAAAAAACATTAGCTTAACATAAAACCTAAAAATTATTCGTAAATTTAGGAACCAACATTAAACTATTAAATTATGAGTGAAAAAGTAATCGGAATCGTAGTAGGCTCCATCAGAAAAGAAGCGTTCACTAAAAAAATAGGTGAATTCTTAGTAGCAAATGCTCCGGCAGGTTATCGCTTTGATTTTATTGAAATTGCCGATCTACCAATTTACAATCAAGATTATGACGACGCTAATGAACCAGCTAATTATGCGCCTTTTCGTGAAAAAGTGCGTTCTATGAACGGAATTATCTTTGTAACGCCCGAGCACAACCGATCGGTACCAGCTGCTTTAAAAAATGCTTTAGATGTAGGATCCCGTCCTTACGGAAAAAATGTTTGGGATGGTAAACCAACTTTAATCATTTCATCTTCGATTAGTGGTATCAGCGGGTTCGGGGCTAATCATCATTTACGTCAAATGCTTGCTTTTTTAAATATGCCAACGGTTCAGCAGCCTGAAGTGTATTTAGCAAACGTACAAGACTACTTTGACGACTCGGGAAACTTAGTCAAAGATGATACGGCTCAGTTTTTAAGAAAGGTATTAAATGATTATATTCAATTTGTATCAAAATTTCAATAAACATTATTCAATCATAAATATAAAAAAAATGACATCAAACCAACAAAGAGTTAGCATCATTACTGGTGCGGGTATGGGGTTAGGATTAGCTGCTTCTAAAGAATTGGCAGCACAAAACCATCATTTATCCTTAGTAGACTATAACGAACAGGCACTTAATGACGCCAAACAAGAAATTTTAAACGAATATCCTAACACCCAAATAATTACGGTGGTAGCCGATGTTTCTAATGAAGAAGCAGTGAAAAACTATGTGGACCGCACAATGGAAGCTTTTGGGCGAATTGATGCCCTTTATAACAATGCAGGAATTGAGGGAAAACAAGCTGGTATTACTGAATACGATCTAACTGTCTTTAAAAAAGTAATTGATATAAACTTAATGGGCGTTTATTACGGATTGCGCTACGTTTTACCTATTATGCAACAACAACAATACGGTCGTATTGTCAATGTAGCTTCGGTTGGTGGTATTCGTGGGGTATTAAACCAAATGCCGTATGTTGCCAGTAAACACGCGGTAACAGGGATGACAAAAAACACAGCTTTAGAATTTGGTAGATACAATATTATGACCAATGCTATTGCACCCGGTGCTATTTTAACGCCGATGGTTGCCGAGGCTTTTAAGCAGGTTAATCCGGCAGATCCCAAAGCTGCAGAAACAGAATATGCACAGCGTAACCCTACCAAACGCTTAGGGCTACCTAAAGAAGTTGCTAAAGTAGTTGCTTTTCTTTTAAGTGAAGACAACGGATATGTAAACGGGCAAACCATAGCTATTGACGGTGGAGAATCGAATATTTACGGCAATAGTTAAACATTTTTAAAAATAGAAATAAAACCTCTTCTTTAATGATTAAGGAAGAGGTTTTGTTTTTGACAATAATATTTCGTGAGGCTAAATGAGTAACCTATTATTTATTACTCATTTAAAAAGTCTAAGATCAATTGTATTTGAACTTTTACTCCGTTTTCCAATGCTTTTTCATTTATATTAAACCCTGGATTGTGATTTGCAGGCCCATCTCCCACTCCTAAAGTAAGGAACGACAGCGGTGCAATGGCACGGTAATAAGCAAAATCTTCGCTGGCTGTCATCATAGGACCATCAAAAACCAACTCGGCTCCTAATGCTTTCACAGCGCTTTTACGGGCAAAAGCATTTAATTGTACATCGTTTATAATAGCAGGATAGCTTTTAATATACTTCAAATCGTAAGTTGCGCCATGTGTTTCCACCACATTTTTAACAATAGATCGGATGCGTTCTTCCACCATTTTTCGTGTTTCATCGCTTGTTGTTCGAACCGTACCAGCTAGATCCGCTTGATCTGCAATAACATTAGCCACTTCACCCGATTGAAATTTCCCTACACTAATGACTGTCATTTCGCCCGGCGTTACATTTCGTGAAACAATGGTTTGAAAAGCATTAACAATTTGAGCCCCTATTACTATGGGGTCGATCCCTAAATGAGGCATTGAACCATGCGAGCCTTTTCCGAAAATGGTAAGTTCAAAAGAATCTGATGCCGTTGAAGCTGCGTTATCTGGTAATATACCCACATGACCCACTGGAAAGTTAGGCAACACATGCATGGCAAAAAAAGCATCAACTTCTTTAAGCATACCGCTTGCAACAATTTCTTGCGCTCCGCCTGGTGGTGTTTCTTCAGCATGTTGAAAAACGAAATAGACGGTTCCCTGTAGATCATCCTTCATCTTAGACAAAACCGAAGCTGTACCCAATAACATTGCTGTATGGGCATCGTGTCCGCAGGCATGACTCACCCCATCAACCTTAGAGGTAAAAGGCAATCCGGTTTCTTCAGGCACTGGCAACGCGTCCATATCGGCTCGGAACGCCACCGTTTTTCCAGGTTTATTTCCTTTTAAAACACCGATTAAACTAGTTGGTGTAGGTTTAATTACCACTATATTCCCAAACGATTTTAAGCGCTCTTACACATATTTGCTGGTGGCATGCTCTTTAAAAGAAAGTTCAGGGTTTTGATGGATGTGTCTTCTCCATTCAAGGACTTTATCCATCGGAATTTGTATGTTTG
>JAHAYQ010000009.1 GCA_018384465.1 Myroides sp.
CGTATGTTTAAAGCCAAAGGTATTGAAGTAACAGATATCGCTAAACGCTTGATGGATTACGGTTTCCACGCACCAACTGTTTCTTTCCCTGTGGCAGGAACCTTGATGGTTGAACCAACCGAATCAGAAGATTTAGCAGAATTAGATCGTTTTTGTGATGCGATGCTTTCTATTCGTAAAGAAATAGAAGCGGTAACTGCTGAAGACACCAACAACGTATTGAAAAATGCTCCGCATACTTTAGCGATGTTAACTGCTGAAACATGGGAATTACCTTATTCTCGTCAACAAGCTGCTTATCCGTTAGAATACATTGAATACAACAAATTTTGGCCAAGCGTACGTCGCGTAGATGATGCTTATGGTGATAGAAATTTAATTTGTTCTTGTGCTCCAATCGAAGCATATATGGAAGCTTAATCGCTTTTTGTTATACAAAAAAACGCCCAACTGAAAAGTTTGGGCGTTTTTTGGTTTTATCTATTAACAAAATTTATAACTACTATTTACCCTATTTTTGTCTCTATTCAAATTAAATCTTAAAATTAAAATTATTTAATAAATCTTATATCTATTAAAAAACTATTGAAGAAACTACACAATAAAAAAGAATATATGCTTGCATACAATCCATTCAATAAAACACTATTTTATACTAAATAAATAATTTTCAATACCAATGGGAAGTAAATTTATCGGAGTAGGTAGTTACATTCCTACACAAACCATTACCAATCTTTATTTCAAAGATTACCAATTTTTGAATGAAGATGGCATTGCCTTAAAGCAGAAAAGTGAATTTATTGCCAATAAACTAAAAGACATTACAGGAATACATGAAAGAAAGTATGTAGAAACTGATATGGTTACATCGGATATTGGCTTAATTGCTGCACAAAGAGCAATAGAAAATTCCAAGATAGATCCAGAAACGATTGATTACATCATTTTTGCGCATAATTTTGGAGATGTAAAATTTGGAACAATACAGTCGGATGCTGTTCCGTCATTGGCTGCGCGTGTAAAACATAACTTGCAAATTAAAAATCCTCGCTGCGTTGCCTATGATTTATTATTTGGTTGCCCCGGTTGGGTTGAAGGTGTAATTCAAGCTCATGCATTCATTAAAGCTGGAATAGCAAAAAGGTGTTTGGTTATTGGTGCGGAAACTTTATCTCGAGTTGTAGATTTACACGACAGAGACAGCATGATTTATGCCGATGGTGCTGGTGCTGTGATTATTGAAGAAACAAATGATAATTGTGGAATATTAGCTCATGATTCAGCATCGTATACATTGAATGAATCAGAATTTATTCATTTTGGCAAATCATACAACAATGAAAACGATCCGAATATTCGTTACATAAAAATGTTTGGGAAGAAAATATACGAATTTGCTCTAACTCATGTTCCCTCAGCCATGAAAGCATGTTTAGACAAAAGTGGTGTTTCTATACAAAATGTAAAGAAAATTTTGATTCATCAAGCCAATGAAAAAATGGACGAAGCCATCGTTTATCGTTTTTACAAATTGTTTGATATGGAAGTTCCTGATCATGTAATGCCAATGACAATCGGAAAATTAGGAAACAGCAGTGTAGCAACTATTCCTACATTGATTGATATTTTGAGAAATAACGAAATAGAAAATCACAGCATTGAAAAAGGAGATATAGCCATTATTTGTTCGGTAGGAGCAGGTATGAATATTAATGCCATTGTTTATCAATATTAAAAAGGTTCAGCAAATGTATGCTGAACCTTTTTGATTAAGGCAATTTCGTATATGGATAATCAGATATTATTTGATGAATCCCCATTTGATACATTTGATCAATTTCTTGTTTGTTATTGGTATTCCCACCCATTAATGGAATTTGATATTTTTTTGATTCTTCGATAAGTTCAGGTGTAATTTGATAAAAATTTGGTGAAAAATAATCCGGTCTAAAATCCAACTCTTTTAAATATACACTTAACAATTGCTTTTTCTTATCTAGCAAACACGTTTTGTATTCAGGATAATGCTTTGAAATATATGAAAGAGTTCTTGGATCAAACGACTGAATAATAACTTGTGAAGGTTTTACATTCTCTTTTAAAACCTTTATTAAAAGCTCAACAACCACTTTAGGATCCGGATGATTCACTCCATCCGTTTTCTCTGTGATTTTTGTTTCAATAAAATAATGAGGTTCTTCCAAATTATGTTTTGAAGCGTACGATTGTGTTTCTTTTAAAACATTTTCTAACAAAGGAATAGTAGAAACAAAATTTTCCTGGTTTTCAAAACCTTTACTTTTTTTGAATCCCAATTTGTACAACTCAATTTCGTTGTAATTCAAATCATAAATACGTTGTTGGTACAAAGTAGAATCCTTTTTAATGTCGTGTACATAAAGCTTTTCGTGAAGTATAGGATCATGTGTTACCACAACTTTCATATCTTTAGAAATCATAACATCCATTTCTAAAAAATGTGTGTAATGAAGCGATTTTTTAAAGGCTTCTAACGTATTTTCGGTATGTAATCCTCTAAACCCTCGATGTGCAAAAATTTGTAAAGATTGCGCGTGTAAATGGGTGCAAGTAAATAAAAGAAGTACTAATATGTGTTTCATTTTTTTACTTGCAAACTTCCTATTTCATTGTTACTACACTATAAACAAGACGTTATATTATTACAAATAAAAAGGTTCAGCAAACACTGAACCTTCTTTATTATTTCTTACTTTCATTCAATAAGCGTTTCATAATAGCCCACTGTTTTAAAGTGTCTCTTGCTTCTAATGCCGGATACCCCAACATCGTTTTTCCGGCTTCTACATCGCCAGTTACACCAGATCCTGCACCTATAACAGCACGATCTCCAATAGTTGTATGATCTTTTATTGAGGCTGATCCTCCAATTATTACGCCGTTTCCTAATTTTACAGAACCTGCTAATCCGCTGTTTCCTGCCATAATACAGAACATACCCAATTCTGAATTGTGCCCAATTTGAACCAAGTTGTCGATTTTACAACCATCGCCAATAATAGTAGAACTAAATTTACCACGATCTACACAAGTATTTGCTCCTATTTCTACTTGATTTCCAATGACAACATCTCCAATTTGTGGAATTTTAACCAAACCTCTTTCCGGACAAGGACGGAAACCAAATCCATCGGCTCCAATTGTTGCATTTGGATGAATAATACATTGATGACCTATTTTAGAACGTTCACGAATCACACTACCTGACCAAATTGTGGTTTGTTTGCCAATAGTACAATCGTCTAAAACGGTTACGTTAGGATATAAAATAGTTCCGTCGCCAATTTCAGTACGTGGTCCTACATAACATCCTGCCCCTATTTTAACGCCATTTCCTATTTTTGCCGAATCATCGATTACTGCCGTTGGATGAATATCAACAGAAAATTCGGGCATAGGCGAAGCAAATAGTTCCAAAATCTGACTCATAGCTAAATCGGCATCATCTACTTGAATAAAAGCTCTATTATCGCCTGGTTCAATAGCAATATCTTTGTTCACTACCGCAACACTTGCTGCAGAGGTATTCCATAATTTTTCGTATTTTTTATTTCCGATAAAAGAAATATCTGATGTTTTGGCTCGAGTAAGTTCTTCGGTAGCAGTAATATTTTGAGAAGTAGATCCAATAATGGTTCCGTTTAAAATTTCATTTATTTCAAAGATGCTATAGGATTTCATGATCTGTATTGCTTTATTTTTTATTCAAATAAAGAACAATAACTTTAAAAATCCTATTTTAATTAAAACTTTATCAGCAGTAAATTATAAGTGGTGTTTTAGAAATATTCCTCTAAATAGATTTTTCCGTCTACAATCTTTAAGTAATCTTGCTTTTCTAACTGTTTTACCGTTCTAATAACGGTTTCTACGCGCAGACCTGTTAAATCGGCTAATTGCTGTCGAGAAAGTTCAATCATAAACGCTTGTTGTTGATTTGCCTGTTGCTCTTTTAAATAGTGAAATAGTTTAAGCAGTCGTTTATCTGGACTTTGAGAGGATAGTTCTGGCGCCATAATAGATTTATAAAACAAGCGGCGCGCCAAACTGCGGTTAATGGTAATTGATACTTCGGGATGTTTTTGTAACATCTCATAAAAAAGCGATTTTTTTATTTGGACCACCACAGCTTTGGTAATGGCAATGGCGTTAGCTGGATAACATTCGTCAATAAACAAAGGAGGTTCGCCAAAACTTCTGCCTGAAGTAAAGATGTCTTGAATAAATTCTTTTCCATCGTCTGTGTAATTGTTCATTTTCACTTTTCCTTCCACCACTTGATAATAGTAAGAAGGGAAATGTCCTACTTCAAAAATAGTTTCATTCTTTGATAGGGTACGCAAGGTGGCACCACAATTTAATAACAAATCCAAATCAATCATTACCTACCGCTTTACAAACTTTTAATTTTTATTTTAGTGTATATCCGTAGCGCAATCTATAGTTAAGACGCACAGATTTCCTTATAAACCTCATCAAATTTATAGATTTAAACACTTAAATACCTCTTTCCCTATCGGCAGTACAAAATTAATCACTTTTTCATTGCCAACGTATAAACGGTATAAGGATATATTTTTTTTGATAAAAAATAGCTTAAAAGAACCAACACCACTAATGGCAACCACAAAGCATAGGTATCAAACATGCCAAACGTTAAAAAAAGAGCCGTAAAAGGTGCATGTAAGGTGGCCGCTACGGTCAAAGCCACTCCTAAAATTATAAAATTAATTAAATAGACATCAATACCGGTAAATTGTTGCACGAGCAAGCCTACTAAAGCTCCAATAAAGGCACCCCCAAATATACTTGGAGCAAAAATACCACCATCACCTCCTAATTTTAAGGTAAAACCAGTTGCTAAAGGCTTTAATAGGACTGCAGCTAGCAAAATCCAAATACCTGTCGTTATGGATACTTGTTCTGTTAATGCGTGTATTGCGTGGTATCCGTCGCCGTACAAAGGTGGAATAACATATAACAAACCGCCTAATAGCAAACCACCCGCCAAAAGTTGTATATATCGTTGCGATTCAAAAAAGGATTGTCTTTTGATCCATACCACTGTTTTAGTAATATAAACTCCGAAACAACCTGCAACAAAACTCAAGAGCACAAAAAACGGAACCGCTTCGTAATTATTGGGCAATTCACGCGCACCTACACCAAAAATAGGAGACACGTTCATAAGCAATAGTATAAGGCTGGCAAACCCGACACTGATTAAATGGGTAATCCAAAAAACCTTCCCACGCTGCTTGCCAATGGTTTCGTATGAAAAGAACAAGCCAGCTAATGGACTATTAAACAGAAGGGTAACTCCACAAGCAATCGCTGCCCCTATAAATTCTTTTCGATATTTCTTAAAAATAGGATCTTTTCTGGAAGCCATATCACCCAAGGCAGATGTAGCCACCACAGTTGATACTTCAATACCTGTACTGCCACCGAATACCACGGTTAAAAATCCATTAAAAAAATGAGAAGGCACTTTATAAGCTGGGAGTTTTTTACCGTGATGCACTGCTTCTAACACTTCTGATATACCTTTGTTTTTTTTGTTATTAAAAACGAACACACGCAAGAAATGAATCAACAGCAAACCTACTGTCGGAAAAATAAAGTAAAACAGCGGAAAATGTTGCGCTTTGTTGAACAACAAATGTTCGTACTGTTCTACCAAGTTTTTAAACATCAATGTGATCAATCCAACCACTATACCTACTAAAGCAGAGCAATAGGCTATTCGACTCCACTTTACCCATAAAAAATTATTTTTTGTAACCACTAATTGTCTGTATACACAAAAAGAGAAGCGCTGCTTCTCTCCTTGTAAATTAAAAATTTTTATTAAATTGACTTAGGTCCAAACTCTTCAAAGAATATTTGATTTTCTTTAATTTGATGAGCGGCAAGCGTTTCTACTGTTTTTTCAATAAAAGGTTTAGGACCGCAAACATAATATTCGGCATCGGAAGCAAATTGCCATTGATTGATTTTAGAGAAATCTAAAATGCCCTCATACACATGGCTATCTGCAAGTTTTTCATCAACCACATCATAAAACTGATGTTGTTTTAACTGCTGATTTTTTTCAGCTATCGATTCAATTCGGTCTGCAAAGGCGTGTACTTCGGTATTTCTACAGGCGTGAATCCATATTAATTCTTCTTTTATATCTGCCTGAGCTGATAAGTGCTCTAACATAGAAAGTAAAGGCGTTTGACCGATGCCACCACTAATAAAAACCTTCTTAGAAAATTTGTCTTGCAAAGTAAAGTTTCCAGCAGGCGCGCTGATAGACACCACACTACCTTCATTTATTTCATCGTGTAAAAAGTTACTGATCATTCCGTTTACATCTAACTTTTCGTTGCGCTCACGTTTAACAGATATTCTTAAATATTCTTTATTAGGTGCACAAGAAATACTGTACTGTCTAATTTGCGTAAGATTCATGTTTGGTAAAAACACTTTTACACTTATAAATTGACCAGGTATAAAATTAGGTGCTTCGCTACCGTCTTCTGCTACCAAGTAGAAAGAAGTAATTTCGGTTGATTCAATTTGTTTGCGCTGTACCACAAAATTTTTCCATCCCACCCATTGTCCATTGGTTTTTTCTTTATCTTCATACATCTTTGCTTCGTGACCAATCATTAGCTGAGCAAGTTGTTGGTACGCTGCAGCCCAAGCATCAATTACCTCATTGGTAGCTAAATCTTGCAACACTTCTTTAATTGATGCTAACAAATGAGTACCAACAATCTCGTATTGTTCTGGCTGTATATTTAAACTGGTGTGTTTATGACCTATTAAATCAACTGCAGGCATTAACACCGACGGGTTGGAAATGTTTTCTGCATACGCTAAAACAGCCATAGCTAAAGCAGTTTGCTGTTTCCCTGATTGCTGATTCCCCATATTGAATAAGTTCTTTAACTCGGGATGATGCGTAAACATTCTGTTATAAAAATGCGTAGTTAATGCCACACCACCTTCTCGTAATAAAGGAACGGTGCTTAATATAATTTCTTTTTGATGTTGTGAAAGCATTTGAATGAATTTTAATTTGCACAAAGGTACACGCGCTACCTACTCTATTCTTATGACTGGAATCATATACGAAAGTTAATATTTATTTAAAATGATGTTTTTTACCTTTTTGGTCAATGATCCAATAAAAGGTATTGAAAACCTGAGTTCGATTCTTCTCTTGGATTCATATCATTGATTATTAGAATTATAAGTAATAAAAAATTATGCTTTTATAAACTTCCCAATAAATGGCAACCTACTTCGCCTTTTTTACTCGAAATAGCCCGCTATTTCTTCCTAAAAAACGCTCGTATCTTACTCATTTAATGAAATATGAATCTCAATTTTATAATCGAACTCAGGTTAAAAACAAAAACCCCGACGGAGTTTAAAACTCCATCGGGGTTGCTAATTGTTGATCTAAAATGAAATTACTTCACAATCTTCATTTCGTCAATAATATGTTTTGCACCAGCGTATTTGTCAATAATAAACAATACGTAACGAATATCAACATTAATGGTACGTTGTAATTCTGGATCAAAAATAACATCGCCTGCCATTGCTTCAATATTTCCATCAAACGCCAAACCGATTAATTCTCCTTTGCCGTTTAAAACCGGTGAACCCGAGTTACCACCTGTAATATCGTGATCGGTTAAAAAGTTTACGTGCAAAGTACCGTCTTTATCTGCATACTGTCCGTAATCTTTTGCGTTGTACAAATCGATTAAACGTTGAGGGTTTTCAAACTCTTCATCGCCTGCTTTGTGTTTCGCAATGGTTCCTTTTAAAGTAGTGTACCAGTTTTCGGTAGCATCGTTTGGACGATCGGCACGACGTGGCAAATCTCTAACTGTTCCGTACGTTAAGCGTAAAGTTGAGTTGGCG
This sequence comes from Myroides sp., assembly GCA_018384465.1. Lineage (GTDB taxonomy): Bacteria > Bacteroidota > Bacteroidia > Flavobacteriales > Flavobacteriaceae > Flavobacterium. The sequence continues at coordinate 7,972 of JAHAYQ010000009.1, forward strand.
TCAGGATAATATTTTGTTTTTGGATTCGCTTTTCTCATACCGTCTACTAATTTGCGGAAAGAAGCATCGAA
>JAHAYQ010000032.1 GCA_018384465.1 Myroides sp.
GACTCGGTTAATTATTATTAGGCATCGATTTTAGCATACAATGCATTTTTTTCAATAAATTCTCTTCGTGGTGGTACCTCATCGCCCATTAACATAGAAAACACTCGATCTGCTTCTTGTAAATTGTCTAAGGTAATTTGTCGCAAGGTTCTGTGCTCTGGATTTAAAGTTGTTTCCCAAAGTTGTTCTGCATTCATTTCCCCTAAACCTTTATAGCGTTGAACTGATGAACCTTGCCCCATTTGTTCCATTAATTCTAGGCGTTCCTCATCATTCCATGCATATTGCTTTTTTGTTCCTTTTTTAACCATGTATAAAGGAGGTGTAGCAATATACACATATCCATTTTCAATTAGCTCACGCATATATCTAAAGAAGAATGTTAAAATCAACGTAGCAATGTGGCTTCCATCCACATCGGCATCACACATAATAACTACTTTGTGGTAACGCAATTTAGTTAAATTCAAAGCCTTGCTATCTTCTTCTGTACCAATGGTTACTCCAAGAGCGGTAAAAATATTACGAATTTCCTCGTTTTCGAATACTTTATGCCCCATGGCTTTTTCTACGTTCAAAATTTTACCTCGCAACGGCATAATCGCTTGAAAATTACGATCACGACCTTGTTTGGCTGTTCCACCTGCCGAGTCTCCCTCGACAAAGAAAATCTCACATTTTTCAGGATCTTGTTCAGAACAGTCAGATAATTTACCTGGTAAACCGCCACCGCTCATTACCGTTTTACGCTGCACCATTTCACGTGCTTTTTTTGCTGCGTGACGTGCTTGTGCTGCTAAGATTACTTTTTGAACAATGGTTTTAGCATCTGCTGGATTTTCCTCTAAATAGGCTTCCAACATATCTGCGACAGCCTGAGAAACTGGCGAAACTACTTCACGGTTACCTAATTTAGTTTTGGTTTGTCCTTCGAACTGAGGTTCCATTACTTTTACCGATACAATAGCGGTTAATCCTTCACGGAAATCATCCCCAGTAATTTCAAATTTTAATTTATCTAACAAGCCAGACGCATCGGCATATTTTTTCAAGGTACGGGTTAATCCCATACGGAATCCTTGTAAGTGGGTTCCACCTTCGTGGGTATTGATGTTGTTAACGTACGAATAGATGTTTTCAGAATAACTATCGTTATAAATCAAGGCAACTTCAACAGGAACTTCGCCATTTTCATTTTCCATACTGATTACGCCACTGATAATTGGCACACGGTTACCGTCTAAAAAGCGTACATATTCTTTTAATCCTTCTTTTGAATGAAAGGTTTCATTTTTTGCTTGTCCATTTTCATCCACTTCACGTAAATCGGTTAACGTAATAGTTAATCCCTTATTTAAGAAGGATAATTCGCGCAAACGGGCTGCTAAGATATCATACGAATACTCTAACGTTTGGGTAAAAATGGTTGCGTCAGGTTTAAAAGTAACTTTTGTACCTGTTATATTAGTATCTCCTACGGAACGCACCGGATAAATTGCCTTACCACATTCATACTCTTGTTCCCACACTTTGCCATCGCGGTGAACTTCTGCACGCAAATGCTGTGACAATGCGTTTACACACGATACCCCTACCCCGTGCAAACCACCAGAAACTTTATATGAATCTTTATCGAACTTACCTCCAGCTCCAATTTTGGTCATTACCACCTCTAATGCAGATACGCCTTCTTTTTTGTGCATATCTACCGGGATTCCACGACCGTTATCTTGTACTGAAATTGAATTGTCTTGATTGATGATTACCTGAATGGAATCACAATGGCCTGCCAAAGCCTCATCGATAGAGTTATCAACAACTTCGTAAACCAAATGGTGTAAACCGCGTGGTCCTACATCACCAATATACATTGATGGACGCATGCGCACGTGTTCCATACCCTCTAAGGCCTGAATACTATCGGCCGAATACGAATTTTTCTTTATTTCTTCACTCATAATTATTAGGTGTACTATAAATACTAAACAACAAATATACGAAATTTTGATGAATTTACCGCATTTAAACGCATTTATTGTCTATGAAGTTATGAACAGCAGAACGACTTAAAACTAAAAAATTTGGAAGATTTTATAGGTTAAACCATTAAATAGGATTTCAGCGTTTACTTGTTTACCTGTTAAATGTTGTACAAGAGGTGCTTGTGGCGAAACACAAAACACCTTTTCACCCTGAAAAACAAAAGGTTGCAACGACACACCTATAAAAAACACTCCGAAATTTGTTTGAACCACACTGCCAAGACCTACTTTTTTGTGTATAACATCTGTAGGGATCTTTTGTGCGGTGCTTAATACGTGAAGCTGTTGTTGCAATTTTGCAGCAAGTTTTTCTTGTTCAAGATGCATCATAGCAAGGCCTGTTTCATGTTTATCACCAGCTGAGCTTTTAGCATCATTTTGCGCATCAAGTGTTAATGCATTTATTTGATGTTGTAAACTTTGAATTTGTTTTTGTAATTGGCTTATCACAGCATTTTTCAATTGGGCTTTATCCATCATCCATCGCTATTGTTAATTAGATCTGTTTTAAAAAGCAAAACTCCGGTTGTTTATAAACCACCGGAGCTTTCGCTTACTTATTAACTGTTAAAAATCGAATTTATACATAGCGCCTCCTAAGACTTGGAAACCTTGCACGCGGTATTGATTAAAGCGAAAGTAATTTTCGTTGGCTAAATTCAGTCCTTTTACAAACACCGTCCATTGTGTAGTTGGTCGGTAACCCACTGTTAAATTTAAATCGTAATAATCACCTAATTTAATATCATCTGGCATCGGTAACGATTCTATACCACTAAACTCATATCGTTGCCCTACAAAAGCCAAGTCGGCATTGGCAAACCATTGGTTGGTAAAATTATAAAGCACGTTTAAATTTAATTTACCTTGTGGTAAATGAAAGGCATTTTTATAATTTTTTACGCTGTAGTTATTAAACTCACCCGATATTCCTACTTTGGCTTTGTTTGAAAAATCAAAATTCAGCTCTCCATAGAAACTCAACGTATTAACATCGTCGTAAATTAAGCCGAATGAGTTGCCGTATTGATAGCCTTGCTTGTTTAACAAATTAATATCGTATGGGTTAATGGTAAATAGTGCTTTATCTTTTTCTGCTTTATAACTTGCTCGTACGTTGTACGATAAATTATGGTATAGCTTCCCTTTTAATCCTCCGTAAAAATCATAATTAGTTTTGGTTGGCATCAATTCAAACGAAGGTGCTAAAAAAGGATTTTCCTCTGCTAAATCGGCATACGAATTTTGTTTTACGCCCCCCACTGCACCTACATATGCTTGCACAATATCGGGTACCAAATTAAAATTAGCTTTTACCATAGGATAAATTGCTAAAGAATTATCTTCAACACCATTTTCTTTTCCTAAAATATAGGTTAATCCCACGCCTAATTCTAAAGAATAGGTAGGATCAAAAAATTTGATGCTTGGGTTTACAGACAAATTGAAATAATTGTATTTATCTGCCAAATTATCAATACCATTATTTGCAAATTGTGTATTGACGTAATCGGCTTCCAAATTTACGTATACTGTTTGGTTAGGCAATTCTACATTAAATTTTGGAGCTAATACAAATCTGCTTTCTTTGCTGCTGTAATCGTCCCAAAAGTATTTGTAAGAAGCTTCTACTTTTTCAAAAGCCCCTACATAACTTTCAAAGCCTGCGTTGACATGTACATCGTTATATTTTTGTAATGGATCTACCATATCGAAGTTAAAATTCGATACATAAAAATCTGCAGGTGTACCGTACCAATTGTATTTAGAAGCCATGGCTCCAAATTGCGCATTCCATTGGTTGTTTTCGTTTCGCTGACCTACAAAGAAATCTAAGTTTGATTTACTGTATGCATCGTCTAATTCTACATCTTTAATTTTTCCATCGGACGATAAATGTTTCAACAAGCCACCTACGTACATATTTTTTGAGCCAATTTGCTCTACGATACCCAATTCACCACGTATTGTATTAAAGTTACCATAGCTAAACAAGGCGTAATTGTTGTAAAAATGAGCCAAAGAATCATTATCAACTGCAGCAGCTTCTCCTTTAGCAGGTGCAAAAGTTGAAGCTACCGGAACAGAAAAAATAGTATATTTTACTTCTTTTTTCTGATTGATGTCTTGATCGTCAATCAACGGATTGTCGTTAATTTTAAACGCATCGTTTAACGTTGCCTGATACTCTGACGTAACGTTAATAACTTCGGTGCCTACTGTTGTTTTTTTATCTTTATCGTCTTGTGCGTTTGCCTGATTAGCAAAAAACGCAGTCATTATAGTGATACTGTATAAGTACTTTTTCATATCAAATTATTTAACCGATGAATTACGTTTGGCTTCTTCTGTTTTAATTTTAGAAAGTTCTGTTTGCGCTTCGTTTACCACATCTGAAAACTCTGCAGCATTATCAATAACACTTTCCAAAATATAAGTTGCCTGATAACTATCTTTTAACTGGTAGAAATTTTTTGCTAACAATACCAAGCCTTTGGCGTTATAGTATTTGTATGCTGAATATTCTTTCACCAATTTTTCGACCACTTTATTAGAAGCTTCGTATTTTTTATCCGCATTTTTAAAATAGGCGTCATAATAAAGTGCCTCTGCCTTTAGATCAGCCGTGCCAATGGTATTTAACTGTTCATATAACTTACGGGCATTGCTCATATCGTTATTCTTTACAGCAACACGAGCGCTAATTGCGGTAGCGTCAGCTTTAATACGCTTGTCAACCTTTGTGTTAGCAACCAATAAGTTTGCATATTTGGCCGCGGTAGCTGTATCGTTGTTTTCGTACGCTAACTTCATCAGGTTAGATTGTGCAAACAATTTATTACTATCGTTACTTGAGTGGGTTTCTAACTGGCTCAACACACGTTGTGCATTGTTTTTATCTTTTTCGGTTAAGTATATATTAGCCAAACGCACCAACGTTTGTTCGGTATATTCTGAAGTTCCCTTTTTTAGAACTTCTTCATAATTAGCTTTTGCTTCAGCCGTTTTATTGTTACCGTAATTGATTTCGGCACTATTAAAATAAGCTTTTGTTGCATGTAATCCGTTAGGATATGTACTTAAATAATCATTAAAGCTTTTTAAAGCAGCTTGATGATTGTTATTCGCCATTTGATTTTCAGCCGATGCATACACATCATTTTCTAATTCTGCCGTGCTAATATCAACAAAATCCAATCCTTGAACCCACGACGCAAATTCGTTTGATCTACCAGAATCTAAATAAGCGATTCTTGCATTTTGTACTGCTTCAATGGCATCTTGTGATCCCGGATAATCATTCACCACTTTCTTAAATCGTTCAATAGCTTTATCCACCTGATTGGCATTCACATACACAACACCTTGACGCAAAATAGCTTTAGAAACCAAATTTGATTGTGGATGGTTTGTTAGCAACTGGTTAAACGTTTCAATTGCCTTGTTGGTTTGGTTGGTATTAGCGTATGTACTACCTAATTCATAGATCGCATCATCTACCAAACTTGACGATTTATAAGTATTGATGAATTTTTGCAATTCGTCAATCTTTGTCGGTGTTTTATCAACAAAACCATACGAGATAGCTTTTTGATAGGCTGCATAATCTTTGTACGATGAATTACTGCTAATGATGGAATTATACATTTCCATAGCCGGCCAATATTGTTTGGTTACAAAATAGCCATCGGCTAATCTTAAAGTAGCATCGGCTTTTTTCGCCTCGTCTTTTACGACACCCAAATAATTTTTAAAATGGGTATTGGCATTGCTGTAATTTTTTAATTTATAAGCTGCATATCCCAAATTATATTCCGCACTTTTATATTCAGGCGTAATTTGTGCTTGTGGCAGGTGTTTAAACGTAGTAAACGTCTGGTAAGCATCGCTAAAACGGTTTAGGGCATATTCGCTTTCTCCCCGCCAATACGTAGCACGTGCTACAAATTTGTTATCTTGACGTTCAGCAATAGATTTATTGAACATATTGTTTGCCAAGCTGAACTTTCCTTCATTAAAATATTCTACCCCTCGGTAAAACGTTACTTTTTGGTATGCCGCTTTATTTAAGGGCGTTCGGTTAGATTCTAACACGTCTAAAGCTGCTTGATAATTTTTTGTGGAGATATAAGAATCCACCAATAAATCATTCAGCTCTTGTTTATAAGGCGTATCAGGATATTTGACTAAGAAATCGGTAATCACTTCTGGTACACTTTTGTACGGATTTCCTATTTCATAACTCAATTTAGCATAATTCGCAAAAGCGTCTTCTTGAATTCGCGTAGAAAAATCCATTTCCGAAGCATTTTTAAACGCGTTTAATGCCTGTGTTTTTTGTTCTAAATTTAAATAACTCTCTCCTAAATGGTAATATGCATTTTGCGCTACTGCATCTTTTCCGCCTATAATTTTATTAAATTCTGAAACAGCTTTGCTGTAATCTTTTTGTTGGTAGTAAGAATATCCCAACTGATAAAAATCTACATTACTTAACTTGCCGTTTTTACCTTCGTAAGCTAACAAATACGGCAATGCTTTATCGTATTGTTTTAAATTGAAATAACTTTCACCAATAATTTTAGATAATTCTGATTTTTCTTCGGCAGTAGCCTTTGGCATTTGCGCCAATCCTTCTTGTATCGCCTGATCAAAATTACCGCTTTTAAACTGCATATCGGCTTTATAATACCCCATGCGTTCTTCGTACTTTTCAACCGACTCTACATTGGCAAAAAATTCGTTCGCTTGTTGGTAATCATTATTAGCGTACGCAATATATCCTAAATAGTATTTTGCCTGATTGCCATACGTTCCGTTTAAATCTACTTGCTGTAAATAGGTTTTAGCACGTGCATTATCTTTTTTATGGAAATAGGCATATCCTTTTTGAAAGTTAAAACGATCGGTATCGTTTGGACTTAAAATATCTTGATTGATCTTCTCGGCATAACGCAACGCTTGTTCGTAATCGCCTTGTGAAAAGTAGAAATTACTTACGTCAATATAGGCTTGTGCTTGTTTGCTGCTGGTGGGATAATCGTAAATAAACTGACTGATTTTTTGTTCTGCACCGGGCTGACCTAATCGAATGGCGCAATTTGCGCTATAATATGCGCTTTCGGCTTGAATTTCATCGTTTTGATTGTTTATTTTTGTCCGATCAAACAACTGTTGCGCCATGGCATATTGCTGTTCGTTATATAAGTTTACTGCCTCGTAAAAATCTTTGTGTTCTTTAGTGTAATGGTACGATTGCTGTGCTTGCATTGACAAACCGCCCAACAAAAAAGACAAATATAAAAAATGATTCGCTTTTCGCATTTCAACTATTTTTTTTAAGAATCAAATATATTAAAATTATCTATAGTAAGGTAACGCTTTTTACGAATATTAATTGTTTAACTGCTGTAAAATGTTGTAAATAAAAAAGCAACCATCTGCCGATGATTGCTTTTAAAATGTATAATTAAAAAGTAAATGCTATTTTCTTGCGATTACTTTTTTTGCCTTTTCGATAATTGATTGTGCGTTTAAACCATATTTTTCCATCAAAGATTCAGGTGTTCCTGATTCTCCGAAAACATCGTTTACTGCTACAAATTCTTGCGGTGTTGGTTTGTTTAAGGCTAAAACACCTGAAACGCTTTCGCCTAAACCTCCTAAATAGTTATGCTCTTCAGCAGTTACAATACAGCCTGTTTTACCAACCGATTGTAAAATGGCTTCTTCGTCTAGTGGTTTAATAGTATGTATATTGATAACCTCAGCTGAAATTCCTTCTTTTTCTAATTCTTCGGCAGCTTGTAAGGCTTCCCAAACCAAATGACCTGTTGCAACAATGGTAACATCGGTTCCTTCTGAAAGCACTACAGCTTTACCAATTTCAAAAGGCATGTCTTCTGGGATAAAATTAGGAACCACCGGGCGACCAAAACGCAAATAAACCGGCCCCTCATGGTCAGCAATAGCTAATGTAGCTGCTTTTGTTTGGTTGTAATCACAGGTATTAATTACGGTCATTCCAGGTAACATTTTCATTAAACCGATATCTTCTAAAATTTGGTGTGTGGCACCGTCTTCACCCAACGTTAATCCGGCATGCGATGCACATATTTTTACATTCTTCTCTGAATAGGCAACAGATTGACGAATTTGATCGTACACGCGACCTGTAGAAAAGTTAGCAAATGTACCTGTAAACGGAATTTTTCCACCAATAGTCATACCAGCAGCTAAACCAATCATATTGGCTTCGGCAATACCTACCTGAAAAAAACGATCGGGATGATTCTTTTTAAAATCGTCCATTTTTAATGAACCAATTAAATCGGCACACAAGGCAACCACGTTTTCATTTTTTTGCCCTAATTCTGTTAATCCTGCTCCGAAACCCGAACGGGTATCTTTACTACCTAAGTTTGTATATTTTTTCATTTTAATCCAATGTCTTTAAAAATTCTAAAAGTAATTGTTGATCTTTTTGTGATAATGAACTTCTTAATTTTTCTATTTCCAAGTAGCTTTTTCGCATGCTGTTTATCGTTCCAAAATAATCTACGTATCCACCATTGTTATAAAGGTACAAATCGCAAATTTGTCCGGTTAAATTATAAACATGCTTACTTAAACTTTCATTCTGAAAATTTGGAATTTTACTTTTTAAATTATCACAATAGTCTGGTGCATATTGCTTTAATGAATCATCATATAAAATATCATATGCTAACGAAACCTCATCAATGGACTTAGTGTTGTATTTCGATTCATATTTTGTGTAATAATCGTATGCTTCTGCGTAAGCTACCGTATCAGCAACTGCCCATGCAGCGTCAAAATCGGTTGCAGTCCAATCTCCGACAGTTGTTTCGGTATAATCTATTGGTTGATTAGGAACATAACTCTTAATTTTTTCGTTTTGTTCTTTAAAGAATTTATCTAATTCTTTCTTTTGATCTACCGAAATTATTTTTGCAGATTTTAAGTTTTTTATTAGACTTTTAGCCTCTTTTTTATAAAACGAAGCGACTTGATCGCGAGTTATTGTTCCTGCCTCACTATATTCTTTTGTATTGTACAAAGCACTTATGGTTACCGAATAAATAGGCGAAACATAGTTGTACAAGTTGTAATCGGATAATTCCTTGTCGTAATTATATGTGTAAAGCGGATCACTGTAGATGTTGTTATCATCATCGTAAGACACAGAATCGATAGCTGCTTCTTCCGCTACATAATCTATTACACTTTGTTGGATATCTTTAATAGCTGCTGAAATTTTATCAGTATCAATATCTAACTTTAAACTTGTATTTTGGGTTGATTTGTAAACCAATTTATACGTGTCTTCTGTGTTATATTCTACCGATAAAATCAATCCTTTTAATTTAGCATCTGGAAAAAGAGATTCCGCATTGTTTATTGCATTTGTTTCATCGATACAAAAACAGTAATCGTAACTTCCCTTGTCATTTATGTCTTTTAGAATAGCATAATATTGACAGTTTGTTCCGTCAATTGTACCTTTACGGTCTAATTTTGAAACAAGCAGACCTTCATTTAAAATATTAAAAGCACTATACAGATTGTAATTTACTGATTTAGAAATTCCACTAACCGTTAGAGGAACCATCCAATTATTTGCAACAAAAAAATTAGATTCGCTACCGCCATAACTTGCCTCAGCTGTATCATTATAATAGAAAGACAACAAGCTTTCTTTACCATTTGCAGACAAATAATGATCGTAATTGATATTAGCGAAATCGCTTTCACCATACTCATTATCTGTTGTACCAGACATTTGTATTTTATAACTCAGCTTCTTTGTAAATTCTACCGATTTACTATTTTGTGCAAAACCTGTAAATGCGGTTAAACTTACTGCCAAGCAAACAATTTTTTTCATAGCTTTTTTTGTATTAATAATCGCCTAATGTCATTAAATTTTGGTACAAAGCATTTTCTAACTGTTCATTATTAGGCGCTTTACCGTGCCAAGCATGTGTATTCATCATGAAATCCACGCCATTACCCATTTCGGTATGCAACAACACCATTACAGGTTTTTGATTTCCTGTTTTCGCTTTAGCAACTTTCATTCCTTCGATAACCGATTCTACATCGTTTCCTTTTTCAATAGTTACCACATCCCAACCAAAGGCTTCAAATTTAGCTTTAAGGCTTCCCATGTGTAATACCTCATCGGTAGGACCATCAATTTGTTTTCCGTTTAAATCGATAGTTGCAATAATGTTATCCACTTTTTTAGCTGATGCATACATTAACGCTTCCCAATTTTGACCTTCTTGTAACTCACCGTCACCTAAGAGTACATAAACCAATTTATCGTCGTTATTTAATTTTTTAGCTTGTGCCGCACCAAGTGCAACCGACAATCCTTGACCTAAAGAGCCTGATGCCATGCGAACACCTGGTAATTGTGTATGTGTGGTAGGATGTCCTTGTAAACGGCTATTGATTTTTCTAAAAGTAGCCAATTCGCTTACCGGAAAATAACCGCTTCGTGCCAAAACGCTGTAGAAAACCGGCGAGATATGTCCGTTTGATAAAAAGAAAACATCTTCGTCTTTTCCATCCATATCAAACGTATCTTTACGATCCATAAGCACCTGATACAGGGCTACAAAATATTCGGCACAGCCTAATGATCCACCCGGGTGACCCGAATTTACAGCGTGTACCATACGTAAAACATCTCTTCTAACTTGCGTTACCAAGTCTTGTAATTGTTGTGTGTTAGGTTTCATTTATAAATACATAAAATTTACAAATACAAAGATAGTTTTTTTAAAAGATTGCACATAAAAACTTATTACTTTTGTTGATTAACAATTTTGGGGCTGTTTTAAGCTTTTTTGAATGGAACAATTAAAGATATATTGGAAAAATTACATTAGTGCCTATCAAGGTTTATCTAATGCAACTTGGTTGTTAGCATTGGTTATGTTTATCAATCAAAGTGGATCAATGGTACTGCCGTTCTTGGGTGTGTACATGACCACTGTCTTAGAGTTTTCATTAAAAAACGCCGGTATTGTTTTAAGCACTTTTGGTGTGGGATCGATCTTAGGCTCTTTTGTAGGCGGGTGGCTTACCGATAAGTTTGGATCGTTTAAAATTCAGGCATTCAGCTTGTTTTTTTCTATACCGTTTTATCTAATTTTACCGCTCTTTGATAATTTTATCACCCTGTGTATTTCAATTTTCTTTTTAAGTTTTATTAAAGAGCTTTTTCGTCCGGCTAACAGTGCATCGGTTTCCTATTATGCTAAGCCAGAAAACTTAATCCGTGCTTTTTCTTTAAATCGTATGGCGTTGAATTTAGGGTATTCTATAGGACCAGCGATTGGTGGATTTTTAGCTGCCGTTTCGTACCACTTTTTATTTTATACAAACGCTTTTATGTCGTTAGTAGCAGGTATATTATTTATATGGTATTTTAAAAATCGAAAAGGACATGCACCCGAAAAAAGCCACAGTATAAAAGCCGAAGCACAAATAAAGGTAAAATCGGCTTATGCAGATCGTACCTTTATAATATTTAGCTTTTTTATAGCGATTTATGCTTTTTGTTTCTTTCAGATTCTAAACACCTTACCTTTATTCTATAAAGATATTGCCAGGATGACCGAAAAAGAAATAGGTTTGCTAATGGCTTTTAACGGTATAGTAGTTTTTGTATTAGAAATGGCGTTAGTGCATTTTGCTGAAAAAAAGTTTTCCTTATCAACCAATATGATTATTGGTAGTTTGTTTTGCGGTGCAGCTTTTTTAATTTTATTACCTTCAGCAGCAGTTGTTTTATTATATGCGTCTATATTTTTAATTTCAATATCAGAAATATTGGTCATGCCTTTTGCTTCAACCGTTGCAGTAAACAGATCTGTTACTGCTAATCGCGGATCATATATGGGGTTAAATGGTATATCGTTTTCTATAGCTTTTGTAACTTCGCCGCTAATTGGCACTTATATAGCAGAAACTTACGGCTTTACCAATTTATGGTTGTTTAACTGCCTAATGATTGCTATATGTAGTATTGGTTTTTACATAATAATGAAAAAAATGTAAGGAATGAATGTTTTTAAAGCAGAAAATGTATCAATAGGTTATAGCAACAAAATACTTTTCAAGGATTTAAACTTTGAAATAAAAACAGGGGTACTTACCTCATTATTGGGGAGTAACGGAATTGGAAAATCGACCTTATTAAAAACCCTTTCCCGTTTATTGCAGCCAATTTCTGGCAGTTTGTTTATTGATCAACAACCAATCAACCAATTAACCCAAGTAGATTTCTCTAAATTAGTGAGTGTTGTATTGACCAACGAAAACGTTAACAAAGAACTTACCGTGCACGAGTTAGTAAAGTTAGGCAGACAACCTTATACCAACTGGTTAGACCAACTTACTGCCGAGGACGCAGCTTTTATAGAACAAACATTAATTGCCTGCGAAATTGCTGATTTGGCTCAACGCAAGCTTTCACAATTAAGCGATGGACAATTACAACGAAGTTTAATTGCACGCGCTGTGGTTCAGGATACACCGTTTATTTTTTTAGACGAACCCTCTACACATTTAGATTTGTATCACAAAGTGCGCTTGTTTAAATTGTTAAAAAACTTGTGTGAAGAACATAATAAGTGTATTTTATTTTCTACGCACGATTTAGATTTGGCATTACAATTAAGTCATGAAATTATGTTGCTGAAAGACGAGCACTTTTATCACGACACTACAGAAAACCTGATTAAAGAAGGTGTTTTTGATCGTTTTTTTGATACCGATGATATTGTGTTTGACCGGGAGCGAAAGCAGTTTGTAGTGCTTTAATTTTTGCCAGAGATGCACGGATATTTGTAAGAATATACAGTTTATATAATAACGTACGCTTGTCATTCTGAAAGGAACAAAGTGGAATGAAGAATCTTTACAGCAAAGAGA
>JAHAYQ010000034.1 GCA_018384465.1 Myroides sp.
CTTTAGTAGCTATTCATCATCCTTTGTTCACCAACGGATCGCACGGTGGCTATTTCTCTTTTCGCAATCATATCTATCCTTATAAAAATATACCTTTACCAGTATTAGGGTCTGTGGCAAATTATTTGCGAAAAACCACTGGGGCAAGTCCTGCCGATGTTCAGCACACTTATTACCGCCAATTGATTGACCGACTTAAGACCTTGACTAAAGATCAAGAGCAAGTAATTTTTGTATCGGGGCATGAGCATAATTTGCAATATATTGAAGATGATGGTGTAAAGCAATTAATTAGTGGCGCCGGTTCTAAAACAGAAGAAGTAAGAGCCGTACAACCAACAAGCTATTCTATTGGGCAATTAGGTTTTGCTACTTTAAAATTATACGATAACCGCCAAGTTGATTTATCCATACATACATTGGCTGCAGATGGAAGTGAAACGCGTTTTCAAAGAACCATTATTCAACCAGTAACCATTAATACCAATTATCCTGAGGTAACTAAAAGCCATACATTAGCTTCGGTTTATCCTAAGAAATCAACCGAAAAATCAGGTTTTTACCGATTGTTATTTGGTGAGCATTACCGCAGTATTTTCGGAACAAAAGTTTCTGTTCCAGTAGCAGATCTTACCAAAATACACGGTGGATTACAACCTATTATTTCTGGTGGCGGTAATCAATCGTTGTCTCTGCGATTAGAAAATCCAGAAGGGCGTCAGTACGTAATGCGCGGCTTACGCAAAAGTTCAAAACAATTTTTGCAAGTTGCTATTTTTAAAGACACCTATGTAAAAGATCAGTTAGACGATACCTTTGTGTTAGATATGATCGATGATCATTACACTACTTCGCATCCGTATGTACCGTTTATTATTGGTCATTTGTCTGAAGCTGTAAACTTATACCACACCAATCCCAAATTGTATTTTGTACCTAAGCAAAACGTTTTAGGAAGGTATAATGAAGCTTATGGTGATGAATTATATATGATAGAAGAGCGTCCGCACAAATCACAAAAAGATGTCATTTCATTCGGAAACGGAGGAGACATCATCAGTACCCAAGATTTATTGGTTAATTTAGAAAAAGATGAAAAATACCGTGTGGATACCGAAATGTATCTGCGAGCACGTATTTTTGATTTCTTGATAGGTGATTGGGATCGACATGCCGATCAATGGCGTTGGGCTGAAAAAACCAAAGGAGATGAAGTTTTCTACGAACCTATTCCAAGAGATCGCGATCAGGCTTTTGCCAAGTTAGACGGACATTTGCTACGCTTGCTTAATAAATTACCAGCTTTGCGCCACATGCAACACTTTTCTGAAGATTTTGCCCATCCACGATGGATTAATAAAACAGCATTTCCGTTGGATAAAGTTTTTCTCCAAAATACACAGTTATCAGATTGGCAACATACTGCCAAACAAATTGCAAACGCTATAAATGATGAGGTAATAACAGAAACATTTAATTTACTGCCCGAAGAAATTAAAGAACAGTACACTCAAGATATTATCCATATATTAAAAGCTCGCCGAGAAAAATTAGTTGATTTTGTAGAAACATATTACCGCGAGTTATTTAAGTACGGACAAGTGGCAGGTACCAATAAAAAAGACACATTTATTGTAAAAACGGCTTTGGATAAAGTAGAAGTAGAGCATATACGCAACAAAAAGTCGGGCGATGTTTCTATGGGCGTATATACTTATGATCCAAAAATAACGAAAGAACTGTGGATTTATGGTTTAGATGACGACGATCAAATGCAGATAATTGGAGAAAAATCATCGATGAAAATTAAATTGATAGGTGGTAGAAATAACGATATTTATGATATAGACACCAAAACACCTGTCACTGTTTTTGATTATAATTCAAAAAATAATACGCTGAAACAAACCGATAATGCTAAGATTGTGTTGCGAGATCAGTACCAACTAAATCAATACGATTACAGAAAAACCCCTATTAATATTTTATCAATTTTGCCAAACGTTGCTTATAACAAAGACAATGGCGTTATGTTAGGAATAAAAGGTTCGTTAACAGTTAATAAATTCAATCAAAATCCTTTTACACAACAACATCAGTTTGGTTTAAATTTTGATTTTGCTACTTCAGGCTTGCTTGCTACTTATTCCGGAAGTTTTAAAGACTATTCGCGTTCTGGTTTTTGGACATTGGATGCTTTGCTGACCTCGTCAAACTTTTCAAGAAATTTTTTCGGCTGGAATAATCAACCTGTTTATAATAAAGATTTTTACAATGATAATTATTATAGAGTGCGTACGTCTCAGTTAGAAATTAAACCGTCGTATGAATGGAAAGGAAGAAATGGAAGTTCGTTTTTGTTAGGTGCAACGTATGAATCAACTAAGGTAGAAAATACGCACAACCGTTTAATTGATGAAGAATTGATAAATGTACTTGATGACAGTTACCAACGTACCGATTATTTAGGAGCCCGTTTAAACTATGCTTTTGAAAATTATGACGATCGTTACGAACCTACCACAGGCTTGTCGTTTTCATTTTTGTACGGCATAAGGTTCCATACCAACGATTTTGATAAAAACAACAATTATGTACGTTCTAAATTAAATTTTGTTGTGCCGCTTAGCAAGAATAAAAAACTTACTTGGTCATCGTCATATTTAGTTGAAAAAGTTTCAGGGCCCTATCATTTCTATCAAGCGGCAACCATTGGTCAGCACAACGGATTAAGAGGTTATCGTGAACAACGCTTTATTGGAGATGCTTCTTTTATCAGTAGTCAAGATCTTCGGTTTAAAATGCAGCAAATCAGCAATTCAATTTTGCCCTTGTCCTACGGTATTTATGGCGGATACGACGTAGGTAGAATTTGGAGTGATTTTGATGCCACTAATCAATGGTACCAAAGTTACGGTGGTGGCTTGTGGTTTAATGCATTAAATTCGTTTACCGCACAAATTGGAGCATTTAGCAGTAAAGAAGAGTCGATCCTAATTAGTTTTGGTGCTGGATTTAAGTTTTAGTTGATTGATGAGGTAGTTATTCTAAATTAAAGCTATAAACTTTACCACCTGAAGTTTTATCTTTTTCATCGGCAATCCATAATTCGGTATCTGTTTTAAAAGTAATCGATTCTTTTTGAGAGATATGTCCTAAGTCTTTGATAATTAACTGTTCTTGTCTAAAAGAATTGTCGTTTAGGAACGGTAACAAGTATATGTAGTTGTGCGAAATCAACGCTAATTGTTTAGTATTATGGTTAAAAGCAGCTCCTGTAATAGCGCAACCTTTATATTTGCTGCAACCTTTTAAAACGGCAATTTTTTCGGCTTTAAAATGTCCTTCTTTATTGGGTACTTTATAAACAAAAAAACTACCGTCAAAGCCTTTTGATCTATTTTTAGTAAATAAATAAAAGGCGCTGTCAGTGGCTATAAATGCTTCAGAATCGTACATTAATTGATTTTTTCTCGGCGGAAATTCTTTTTGATCTTCATAAAAAAATGTCGTTATCTGTGAAGCATCAGCAGTTGGTTGATTTAGTGAAGCGGCATCTATCCTTAAAATACGCAAATCTTTACGATCGTTATTGTTATTACCAAAATCGCCAATGTACAAATTGCCTTGTACATCTTGAGACAAATCTTCCCAATCGGTATTTTTTTGGTTAGTAATCTGCAACGTATTTTCTAACATACCTTCCGGTGAATATATGTATAGTTCAGCTGCGTTGCCTTTGTCTTGCAACATATAAAGCTTTTGATGGGTAGGGTGGAAAACCAAGCCCGAAACTTCGCTATGTTCTGTTTTTAAATCAAAAATAGTATGAACACTTGTTTCTTGAGAGGAAGAAGTGCAAGCAGTAAATAAAGCAGCAATAATAAAAAAAGCATACGGTTTCATAAAGCCTCAAATTTTAATAAAAGTACAAAAAATAATAGTAACGTATAGATTGTTACGCACTATTAAAAATAAATATAAACTCCTGTAAAATGTATTTTTGTTAACATAAAGTACCTATTACTTATGGTAAAATAGTTATCTTTGCGTGATATTTTTGTTAACACAGCGTTTTGATCTCCGAGAACAAATTAAAAATACTAAACGATCCAATTTATGGTTTTATAACTATACCAAGTGTATTGTTGTATGATCTTATGCAACATCCTTATTTTCAGCGGTTGCGTCGGATTAAACAAATGGGTTTATCCTCATTGGTATACCCCGGAGCTGAACATACCAGGTTTCACCACGCTTTGGGCTGTATGCACATGATGCAAAAAGCTGTACAAGTGTTGCGCTTTAAGAATGTTGATATCTCCAAAGAAGAAGAAGAAGCGTTATACATTGCTATTTTATTGCACGATATTGGTCACGGACCTTTCTCGCATGCAATGGAGCACAGCATTGTAGAAAACGTGCAGCACGAAGAAATTTCGCTTTTGTTTATGGAGGCTTTAAATAAGGAGTTTAACGGAAAATTAACCTTGGCAATCGCTATTTTTACAAGAAATTATCCAAGAAAATTTTTAATTCAGCTTATTTCATCTCAAATGGATATGGATCGGATGGATTATTTAAAACGCGATAGTTTTTATAGCGGGGTTGCCGAAGGAAATATCAATTCAGAACGACTTATTCAAATGATCAACGTACACAATGACGTGTTAGTGGTTGAAGAAAAAGGCATTTATTCTGTTGAAAAATTTTTAGTAGCACGCCGATTAATGTATTGGCAATGTTATTTACACAAAACAAGTGTAGGAGCAGAAATGGTACTGGCAAAGATTCTTAAAAGAGCGAAACAGCTCACCCTTTTAGGGGAAGATTTACCAGCAAGTACAGCCTTAAAATATTTTTTAAAACATTCTGTTACAAAAAATGATTTCAATAACAATGTTTTAAATTATTTTGCCTTATTAGATGATGCTGATATTTATACCGCTTTAAAAAATTGGCAGTTTCATACAGATAAGGTACTTTCGTATTTAAGCAGTGCTATTGTAAACAGAAAATTATTCCATGTAGAATTAGTTTCTAAAAGTGATTTTGCCTTAAAATTAAATCATTACAAAGATTTATGTAAAGAAAAGATTCAAGTTGATGAAGAAGATTTAGAGTATTTTATTTTTGGTGATAAATTAAAAAATCAGGCGTATGATCTTAATGCAGATCCGATTCAAATTTGTACCAAGAACAATAAAATTATCGATGTTTTAGAAGCATCAGACCAATACAATCTTAAAGCTTTGTCAGAACCTGTTTATAAATACTTTATATGCTATCCAAAAAGCATTTATAAAGTTGATTAAATTTTAATATTTTTGTATTTAAATGAAAATAACAGCACAGCAAATAGCAGAGGTTTTAAACGGAGAGGTTATTGGCGATTCTTCAGTAGAGGTATTTAAACTATCTAAAATTGAAGAAGGCGATCAAGGCTCTGTTACCTTTTTGTCAAATGCTAAATACAACCATTTTTTATATACTACAAAAGCATCTGTAGTTATTATAAATAAAACTTTTGAACCAATACACGAAGTAGCATCTACCTTGATTAAAGTAGACGATTCATACAAGGCATTTACCACCCTTTTAGAATATGCCAATCAAATTAAACTTATGAAATCGGGTATTGAACAGCCTTCGGTAATATCAGAAGGCGTAACCTATGGTACCGATCTTTATTTAGGCAGTTTTTGTTATATTGGTAAAAACACAACGATAGGTAATAATGTTAAAATTTATCCTAATTCCTTTGTTGGTGATAATGTAGTGATTGGTGACAATACCATATTATTTGCCGGAGCACGTGTTTATTCCGAATCGATTATTGGTGCGCATTGCGTTATCCATTCAGGAACAGTTATTGGTTCTGATGGATTTGGATTTGCACCTAATAAAGATGGCAGTTATTCCAAAATACCTCAAATTGGGAATGTTATTATTGAAAATCATGTAGAAATTGGAGCTGGAACTACGGTTGATAGAGCCACTTTGGGATCAACCATTATACGAAAAGGAGTAAAATTAGATAATCAAATCCAAATAGCACATAATGTAGAAGTAGGCGAACATACGGTGATCGCTTCTCAAACTGGTATCGCTGGTTCAACTAAAATTGGTAGAAATTGCGTTATTGGCGGTCAAGTTGGTATTGTGGGGCATATTACTATTGGTGATAATGTGCGTATTCAAGCACAAACAGGTGTTGGAAAAAGCATTAAGGATGGTGATATTATACAAGGATCACCTGCAATGGGATACAATGAATTTGCGAAATCGTATGTTTATTTCAAAAAATTACCGAATATTGTAAAAGAATTCAACGACGAGATAAAAGAGTTAAAGAATAAAGAAAATTTAAGCTAATATAATTATGGTTAAACAAAAGACCATCGCTCAAGAAGTGACGATTAATGGTGTAGGTTTACATACAGGGCAACAAGTTGAAATGACTTTAAAACCGGCGCCCATCAATAACGGTTTTACTTTTGTTAGAGTTGATTTGCCTGGAAATCCTGTTATTGAAGCAGATGCTAATTATGTAGTATCAACAGAACGTGGTACTAATTTAGAACATAAAGGCGTACAGTTACATACCACAGAACACGTTTTAGCAGCGCTTGTTGGTTGTGATTTAGATAATGTTATTATTGAGTTAAACGCTTCAGAACCACCAATTATGGATGGGTCATCTAAATATTTTGTTGAGGCTGTTGAAAAGGCTGGCGTAGTAGATCAAGATGCCGAGCGTAATGAATATATAGTTAAAGAAGTTATCTCATATGTAGATGAAAGAACCGGAAGCGAAATCATAGTGATGCCAGCCGATGAATATCAGGTAACTGCTATGGTTGATTTTGGTACCAAAGTATTAGGTACACAAAACGCTACTTTAAAAAACTTAAGCGAGTTTAAAGATGAAATTGCTCAAGCAAGAACGTTTAGCTTTTTGCACGAAATAGAAACACTTTTGGCTCACGGGTTAATTAAAGGTGGTGATTTAAACAATGCCATTGTTTATGTTGATAAAGAAATTTCAGACGAAACCATACAGCGATTAAAAGTTGCTTTTGGCAAAGATGAAATTGCCGTAAAACCTAACGGTATTTTAGATAACTTAACACTTCATTATCCAAACGAAGCTGCTCGTCATAAATTATTAGATGTAGTAGGCGATTTGGCGTTAATTGGTACTCGCATTAGAGGAAAAGTTATTGCTAATAAACCAGGACATTTTGTAAACACACAGTTTGCAAAAAAAATGTCAAAAATCATAAAAGCAGAACGTAGAAATCAAGTGCCGGTTTACGATTTAAACAAAGAACCGTTAATGGACATTACAAAAATTATGTCTATGTTGCCCCACAGGTTTCCAATGCTTTTGGTTGATCGTATTATAGAATTGTCTGATTCTCATGTGGTAGGTATGAAAAATGTAACCATGAATGAGGAGTTTTTTCAAGGGCATTTTCCGGGAGCACCAGTTATGCCAGGTGTTTTAATTATAGAAGCGATGGCACAAACAGGTGGTATTTTAGCATTAAGTACCGTACCTGATCCTGAAAACTATCTAACCTATTTTATGAAAATAGATAACGTACGTTTTAAACAACAAGTATTACCAGGCGATACGCTAATTTTTAAATTAGATTTAATCACTCCAATTCGTAGAGGAATTTGTCACATGCAGGCAGTTGCCTATGCTAATGGAAAAATAGTTACCGAAGCCGAATTAATGGCACAAATAGTTAAAGCAAAATAGTAATAAATAATTAAGAGAATGAATCAACCGTTAGCATACGTTCATCCAGGAGCAAAAATCGCTAAAAATGTGGTGATAGAACCTTTCACAACCATTCATAACAACGTTGAAATTGGTGAAGGTACTTGGATTGGATCCAACGTTACCATTATGGAAGGTGCACGCATTGGAAAAAATTGTAAAATTTTTCCTGGTGCTGTTATTTCAGCTGAACCACAAGATTTAAAGTTCGATGGTGAAGATACAACTGCCGAAATAGGTGATAATACAACTATAAGAGAATGCGTTACTATTAACCGCGGAACAAAAGATCGCTATAAAACCGTTGTAGGTAAAAATTGCTTAATTCAAGCTTATAGCCATATTGCACACGACTGTATCGTGGGTGATTATTGTATTTTCTCTAATGCAAGTACTTTAGCAGGTCACGTAACCGTTGGTGATTATGTGGTATTGGCAGGTATGGTAGCTGTACATCAATTCTGTACCATTGGTTCGCATTCTTTCATAACCGGAGGTACTTTGGTAAGAAAAGATGTGCCACCTTATATTAAAGCTGCACGTGAGCCTATTTCGTATGTCGGAATAAATTCAGTAGGTTTGCGTAGAAGAGGATTTGATTCAGAAAAGATTAAAGAAATTCAAAATATTTATCGTGTGTTGTATCAAAAGAATTACAACAATTCACAAGCAATTGAACTTATTGAAACCGACATGGAAGCTACTCCTGAACGTGATGAAATCATTCAGTTTGTACGAAATTCTACACGCGGTATTATGAAAGGATATACAGGAGTTTATTAATAAAAAAATAATAAAATATAAAATGGCAAGTACATCAGATATCAGAAACGGTTTATGTATCAAATTTAATAACGATATTTTTAAAATTGTTGAGTTTTTACACGTAAAACCGGGTAAAGGACCAGCTTTTGTTAGAACAAAATTAAAAAGCTTAACCAGCGGTAAAACTTTAGACAACACCTTTTCTGCAGGACATAAAATTGATGTTGTTCGTGTAGAAACACATACTTTTCAGTATTTATACAACGAAGGAAATGATTACCATTTCATGAACACAGAGAGTTTTGAACAAATTACCTTAGATAAAAACGTTTTAGACACACCAGAATTGTTAAAAGAAGGTACCAATGTAATGGTTCAAATCAATACAGAAACAGAATTACCGTTGTCTGTTGATATGCCTGCATCTATCGTTCTAGAAGTTACCTATACAGAACCTGGTGTTAAGGGAAATACAGCTACTAATGCTACTAAACCTGCTACGGTTGAAACAGGTGCACAAGTAAACGTACCTTTGTTCATTAACGAAGGTGATAAAATTAAAATTGATACTGCGTCAGGAAATTATATTGAACGTATTAAAGAATAATTGGTAAATGAGATTTCCAAAAACATATCGTTTACAAACTATAGCAGATATTATTGGGTGTTCTTTTGTTGGATCGCCCGATTTTCCTGTTTTTGGAATGAACGAAATACATGTGGTACAAGAAGGAGAAATTGTTTTTGTGGACCATCCTAAATATTATGACAAAGCTTTAAATTCTAATGCTTCTATTATCCTAATAAATAAAGATGTAGAATGTCCAGAAGGAAAAGCACTTTTAATTTCAGATGATCCGTTCCGTGATTTCAATAAATTAGCGATACATTTTAGACCATTTCAGGCAGCTAATCAATCTGTTGCTGATACTGCGTTAATAGGGGAGGGCACTGTATTGCAGCCCAATGTTTTTGTAGGTAACCATGTTAAAATTGGCAAAAATTGCATCATACATTCCAATGTAGTTATTAATGACTATTGTACTATTGGAGATAATGTTATAATACATGCAGGTACCGTTTTAGGTGGCGATGCTTTTTATTTTAAAAAACGAGCCGATTATTTTGATCCGTTAGTTTCTTGCGGTTCCGTCACTATTGAAAACGATGTTACTTTAGGAGCATTATGTACCATAGACCGAGGTGTTACGGGCGAAACCTTAATAAAAAGAGGAACAAAAATTGATAATCAGGTACATATTGGTCATGATACTGTAATAGGCGAAATGTGTTTAATTGCCGCACAATGTGGTATAGCAGGTTGTGTAGTTATAGAAGATCACGTAACTTTATGGGGGCAGGTTGGCACTACCAGTGGCATAACTATTGGTACCGGCGCCGTGGTTTCAGCCAAATCGGGTGTTTCTAAAAGCTTAAAAGGCAATCAAGCATATTTTGGTGTGCCAGCAGAAGAAGCCAGAGAGTATTATAAGCACGTAGCAAAGGTTAAAAACTTAGTTAAACAATAAAAAATGGATAGCGCAGTACAATTAGTAAAGAATTTTTATGAATCGGCAGGGATCATCAGCAAGACGTATTGTTTAGAGGTTTTTCACGATGACATACAATTAGAGTGGTACAGTTCTAAAGGATATCTAATTTTAGAACACAGTGATCTATTGGCACTTTCTAAAGATTTAAAACATTCGTACTACGATTTACGTACGCAAATTCATACTATTATTGGTAACGATAGCCACGTTATGATTCGGTATACCTATTTTGTACGAACCTATGAGAACCCCGAAGAAGAAATGGTTTTAGCCACATTTTTCGCTGAATGGGAAGTTAAAGATGGTAAGTTATATAAAGGGATTCAAATGAGTCAATTGCCGAATTAATGAAAATTTAAACTAAAAATTTTTAATATTGTTCAGTAACCCTTATTTTTGTAAAATAATTCAAAAAACGATAATTATAAAATAAATTATGAGTGTATTAGTAAACAAAGATTCTAAAATAATAGTTCAAGGCTTTACAGGAAGTGAAGGAACGTTCCATGCTTCACAAATGATTGAATATGGTACAAACGTTGTTGGTGGTGTAACGCCAGGTAAAGGCGGAACTATGCATTTAGATCGTCCTGTATTTAATACAGTACAAGACGCTGTAGATAAAGCAGGAGCAGATACATCAATCATCTTCGTACCACCTGCATTCGCTGCCGATGCTATTATGGAAGCAGCTCAAGCTGGTATCAAAGTAATCATTTGTATTACAGAAGGTATTCCAGTAGCCGAAATGGTAACAGCTTATAACTACGTACAAAACAAAGGTAATTGTCGTTTAATAGGTCCTAACTGTCCAGGTGTAATCACTCCAGGTGAAGCAAAAGTTGGTATTATGCCAGGTTTCGTATTTAAAAAAGGTACAGTAGGTATCGTTTCTAAATCAGGAACATTAACTTACGAAGCGGCAGACCAAGTGGTAAAACAAGGTTTAGGTATCACAACTGCTATTGGTATTGGTGGCGATCCAATTATTGGAACAACTACTAAAGAAGCTGTAGAGTTATTAATGAATGACGACGAAACAGAAGCAATCATAATGATTGGTGAAATTGGTGGTCAATTAGAAGCAGATGCAGCTCGTTGGGTAAAAGAAAACGGTAACAAAAAACCAGTAATCGGATTTATCGCTGGGGAAACAGCTCCAAAAGGTCGTACAATGGGTCACGCAGGTGCTATTGTTGGTGGTGCTGATGATACAGCTGAAGCAAAAAAACGCATCATGAGAGAATGTGGTATCCACGTAG
>JAHAYQ010000037.1 GCA_018384465.1 Myroides sp.
CGTATGCCTATGCCTATTGATTTAGTTGTGGTCTATGAAGACGAATCGGCTGAAAGTTTTTACATACCAAATACGTTGATGAGATGGAGTAAAGAAAATCCCTATCCAAAAATCAAAAGAACGGAACTAAAAGGTTGGGATTGGGCATATCCAACGTATACCTTCTCTTTTGATACCCAAGGGAAAAAAATAAAAACAGTTATTATTGATCCTTCTGAATTAATGGCAGATGTAGATAAAAAAAATAATGTTAAAAGTTTATAATCAAGGCGACAGAAAGGTCGCTCTTTTTTTAGACTATCTATAAATGAAACAGTTGGCTGAAATTTAGAATGTTTTTAAATAAAAGAAAAACAAAATGAATTCAATATAAATAAAATGAAGTGTTTTTTATGGGGTATTTTATTGAATTTAAAATAAAAAATTAACAGTATGTTATGAAATTGACGATTTTAAAGTTGGAGTGTTATTAAATTGTAAATAGCAAATGTGAATCGAAAGTATCATTTATTTTTGCAGAAAATTTAAACACACACAACGGTATGAAAAATCGTCTAAGATCTTTAGCTATTGTTGCAGGCTTTTTAGTTTCTGCGACAGCTATCTCTCAAAACACTTTAACAGGGTATGTACAAGACTCTTCTAAAAAGATGCCTTTAGGAAATGTTGAATTGTTTGTACATGATAGCAATGCTTTTATTACAACAAACAGCGACGGATCATTTACACTAACTACTGAAGTAAGCAATGGAAGATTAGAAATCTCTACGCCAGGATATTACTCAAAATCTGTTCAGTTTAGTTTTAATACGGAACAAGAATTAAATTTAGGTACAATTTACCTAGATGAAAACACAGAAGATCTTGATGAGATTGTAATTATCGCTCAAGGAGTAATTGACGTAGCTGAAGGACGTAAAACACCTATTGCTGTATCTACCATCAAAAGACAAGAAATTGAAGAGAAAACAGGTGCGCAAGACATTACAGCAACTATGGTAAATACACCATCAGTTTATGTAACCTCTCAAGCTCGTGGTTTCGGTGAATCTTCTATGAATACACGTGGTTTTGATCAATCTAACACTGCTTTCTTGTTAAATGGTCAGCCAATTAATGGTATGGATAACGGGCGTGTATATTGGTCAAACTGGTCAGGTATGACTGATATTGCTAACGCTGTTCAAATTCAACGTGGTTTAGGATCTTCTAAATTAGCGATTTCTTCAGTGGGTGGTACCATCAACTTTATTACTAAAGCTACTGAAATGAAAGAAGGTGGTTTTGTAAAAGGAACATACGGTAACGATAATTTCTTAAAAACAACGGTAGCTTACAATACCGGTTTATTAGATAACGGATTTGGTGTGTCTGCCATGTTTACACATTGGCAAGGAGATGGTTATACAAACCAAACAGCAGGTCAAGGACAAAATTACTTCTTATCTTTTGGATACAAAGTAAACGATAAGCACAATTTAAACTTAATCTTGACGGGAGCGCCTCAATGGCATAACCAAGGAACGTCTACGTCATTAGAAAATTATACAAAATACGGACGTAAATACAATGCAAATGCAGGGTATTTAAATGGTGAAGAATTCAACGGACGTAAAAATTACTACCACAAACCAGTGGCAAACTTAAACTGGGATTGGAAGATTGATGAAAAATCTACCTTGTCTACCGTATTATACGCTTCTATAGCTCGTGGAGGTGGTCAAGCACCAAGATATTCTGTTACAACAGAAGGTAGCCCTGTAGAAGGTACATTAAATTATGATAGCGTAGTTGAAACCAATTTAACGCAAACTGATGGGGTAGCTGACAACTGGTTAGGAGCCGACATCAACAATCACCAATGGTTTGGAATTGTTTCAAACTATAATAGAGAGTTAGCTGAGAACTTAACATTCAATATTGGTTTTGATTTAAGAACTTACAAAGGCGAACACCACCGTCAAGTAGCTAACTTCTTAGGAGCGCAAAGCGTATCGGATAGAGGAAATGTAAATTTAGGACAAATGTACGTTACCGATGCTTTCTCTACCAATCCTTGGAAAGCTCTAGGTAAATATGCGAAAGATGATACCCAAAAATACGGTTGGATTTATGATCAAACCATTCGTTATGCAGGTGTATTTGGGCAGTTAGAGTATGCTACAGAGCGTTTCTCTGCTTTCTTCCAAGGTTCTGTGTCTGATCAATCAAATGAAAGAGCAGATTACTACCAATACACGCCAGGAAACGAAAAATCTGAAAAAGTAACAAATTTAGGTTACAACGTAAAAGGAGGACTTTCTTATAATTTCGAAAACAAGCACTTTATCTTTGGTAACGCAGGGGTTTATTCTCGTCAGCCATACCAAAACAACATTTTCATGAATTACAAGAATGACATAAATGACAATGCTGTTAATGAAGATATCATTGGTTTAGAATTAGGATATAAGTTTACTTCAAGATATGTTGATGTGAACGTAAATGCTTACAAAACCACTTGGGATAATCGTGTAACAGGTTCTTCTAAATTAGCAAACGCTGACGATGTTGCAAAATACAATCCAACGAACGATCCTTCGATCTTAAATGTTGGGGAATATATTTATACATCTAACTACGGTACAAAACAAGATCACAAAGGTATTGAAGTTGATGTTGTGGCTCGTCCATTCTATGGTTTCGAAGTTAAAGGTTTTGCCTCTGTTGGAGATTGGAAGTACAGAGATACGGCTGAAAGCATTATTAGAAACGAAGCTCGTTTAGAATTAGAACGCACTAACAAAGATATCGATGGAGGTAAAGTAGGAGATGCTGCTCAAACTGTATTTGGATTAGGATTTAAATACAAAATCTTCAACAATTTCTCTATTGATGCAGATTA
>JAHAYQ010000042.1 GCA_018384465.1 Myroides sp.
AGATTGGTTGAATTATCAGGTGAAATAAATGAATTTCACAGTATAGCTGACGAAATTTCTAAACAGCTTTCTCCAAGCAATCGTGAAAGTTTTAAAAAAGATATGCAACCGCTTATTACTAAGCAAAAAAACAATTTAGTGGCGTATTATGCACAAAATTTATCGCAAAGTGAAGTGGATAATCTTATTGAATTTTATCAATCGCCATTGGCTAAAAAATACCTAATGGTGAAACAAAATTACGCTACAGTGTTAAGTAACAGATCAGAAGCTTTTAAATCGGAAATTCAAGGGATTATTATGAAATACATGATGTAAAAAGAGAAGTGGCTGCTTCTCTTTTTTATTGGCTTGAACCTAAAACTCTCATTCTGAACGTAATGAAATATAGTGAAGACCTGAGCTAGCGAATTGGCGTAGCAATCTTATTGTTAGAGATTCTTTTCCCGATAATTATCAGAATGTCAGAATAACAAGTTAAATCGTTATTAGTTTTATTTTGTAATTCTTGCCAAGTAATCATAATTATCACCTTCTAAAACCAATTCACATTTTAAATTTTGAGCGATACATGCATTTTGTAATGTATTGTAATCTAAATACAACCAATTAAAAGGTTCTTCTTTTTCACCTTTGTAAGATATGTTAAAGGTAAGTTCTCCATAATAATCGCCATACATTGGAATCCATTTTCCACCATCTTCGTCTTCATCAAACATATAGATGATATCCGAACTATCAATTAAAATTTGTCCGTTATCAGTCAGCAAACTTTTTAATTTAGTAAGGTATTCATCAATGTTTTTTAGTTTTCCAAAAATTCCAGTACCGTTCATTAAGAGCAGAATGGTATCAAATTTTTCAGAATCATTAACCTGTAAAATGTCAATCTGTATAGCTTTTTCAACTCCACGAATTTTACAGGTTTCAATAGCATTTGCAGATATATCAATAGCTAAAACATTCAAGCCTTTTTGTTGTAGATATAAGGCATGACTTCCTGCGCCACATCCAACATCAAGTACTTTTCCTTTGGCAAGTTTTAAAGCTTTTTGCTCTAATTTAGGCATTTCTTTAAATGAACGAAAAAGATAAGAAACATCCATTTCATCTGCTTCGCTGATATTAGTTTCGGTAATTAAATTTTCAACCTGATTATTTTGCACATAATCAAGCATGGCTTTGCCAAAAAGGTCTTTAAACATATAATTATTATTTTATGTATCAATAAAACGAAACCACATTGTAAATTATTTATAAAACTATGTAACCTTTTTTATAGAACAATAATGATGGAAATTCTATGTGGTTAAAAGATTAAATGTGGATATTTATTTTTTGTAATTTTGCATTTTAAAATTGCAATGGAACAGTATTTAAAACAATTGCCAAAGTTAGCAAAAGATAAGCATATCGAAAACAAGAAGTATTTTGATAAGCTAAAAAAGAAAACACCTAAAGATATCGATTATCAAATGCAAGGAATTCACGATGATGTTTTTGCTAAGATAGATTGTTTAAAATGTGCTAATTGCTGTAAAACTACTGGTCCTTTATTTACACAACAAGATATTGAGCGTATTGCAAAACATCTGCGTGTAAAACCTCAAAAATTTATTGATGATTATTTGCGCATTGATGAAGATAACGATTATGTGTTACAAAGCGTTCCGTGTACGTTTTTAGATAACGAAAACTATTGTATGATTTACGATGTGCGCCCAAAAGCCTGCAGAGAATTCCCTCATACCGACCGAAAAAAGTTTCAGCAGATCAGTGCCATAACTTTAAAAAACACAGCTATTTGCCCGGCAGCCTTTGCTGTTGTTGAGGAAATGAAAAAGAAAATGCCTTTTTAATAAAAGGCATTTATATAAAACTATGTTCGTTATCTAAATAATTTTTTAAAAAAGCTTGTGCATCAGCCTCATTATCAAACGTATCAATTACGTATTCTACCAATTTAAGAATAAATTCTTTAAAACGCTCAAACAAGTCAACAATATGACCCAATATGCGAAGAAACCATTCGTATATAGCTTGAAAGCGATCGATAATAGCAATTACTGTATTTGTTGTATCCATACATTTTTTTATTTAACGTTACCAAATATAGTAAAAAAGCTGCAAATTGTATGTGCTGAAGATGATAAAATCTCGTTAAAAATCGCTGTATAATAAATATTTTTTGCGGATATTTTTAAAGTCATTTAAATCGGCTTGCCACGTTTTTTTAATATCTTCTTCTGATAATCCTTTTTCAATTTGTTGTTGTAGTTTTTGTGTGCCTGCTAACTTAATAAAGAAATTATTGAAGAATTTAGCTTTGTCTGTCGTATGTTGATAGGCATTAATTAACCATTTAAGCGATAAACCATCGATAAAAGCATGTTGCGATAAATCTTCTCCATAACATAATTTGCCGTTGTGCATGGGATCTTTAGCACCATTGTTAGGTTTTGGTGTAAATGTAAAAGCCATGTTTTTAAGAAAAGGCGATCCGTAAATTTGAAACTGCTTTTCGGTTCCTCTACCAACACTCACGTTAGTGCCTTCAAAAAAACATAAACTGGTATATAAGTTAATCGATAAGTCGTTTGGCAAATTAGGCGATGGTTTTACAGGTAAAGAATACGGCATGCTTTTGTTGTAATTCTTGCAAGGAATAACAGTTAATTCACATTGAAGAGCTTGCCCTGAGTCTGTTGAGGGGTTCAACCATTTTTCGCCATTAATCATTTGGGCATATTCGCCAATAGTCATTCCGTGCAAAACCGGAATAGGGTGCATACCCACAAAACTTTTGTTTTTTAGTTCTAAAATAGGTCCGTCAATCGTAGCACCTTTTGGGTTTGGTCTGTCTAAAACAATCAACGGAATATTATTTTCGGCACAAGCTTCCATTAAATAGTGTAACGACGAAATATAAGTGTAAAATCGTGCACCTACATCCTGTAAATCAAAAAGCATTACATCAATTCCGGCAAGTTGTTCTTTTGTCGGCTTTTTATTGTTTCCGTACAAAGAAATAAT
>JAHAYQ010000048.1 GCA_018384465.1 Myroides sp.
CAAAATTGGATATTAAGAAAATTTTAATAATTTTAGCAACTTATAATTACAATTATAATGCTAAAAAAAACACTGCTTACGGTACTTACTTTTGTAAGTTTAATAACTTCTGCTCAAAAAGTTTCTTTGTATAAACAATTCTATGGTAGTTTCGACTATACTATGATGGGGAATACCATGAATGTAAATCCTAATGGGGACCCTTACTCATGTGAAATTTTAACTTCTTCCTCTGCTACTTTAAATATTCGTGAAGATCAAGAAGTAGTTGCTGCGTATTTGTATTGGTCTGGAAATGGAACAGAGAAAGAAGCGGATCTTAATGTGTTACTAAACGGCACACAAGTTCAGTCACAACGAACAAACTATATGTATTTAGATGTTGATAAGCAATTTGCTTACTTTTCTGCTTTTTCTGATGTGACACAAATTATTCAGAAGGATAGAAGTGGAGAATATATTCTGTCAGAATTAGATTTAACTAAGCATATAAAACGATATTGTGGAGGTAATTATGTAGGTTGGGCTGTAGTAGTTGTTTATAAAGACCACGCTATAAAAGATAATTTAGTAGGAATTTATGATGGGTTTGAAAGCTTGGATGAAAATAACCCAGCAATCAATATTTTGTTAGATGGATTTAGAATTACAAACACGGCTAATTCTAAAATTGCATTCTTAGCTTGGGAAGGAGACGCTAACTTGAGTTTAGGTGAAGAACTTAAAATAAATGATTTAGTTGTGTCAAATGCATTAAATCCACCGAATAATGCTTTTAATGGGACGAATACTTTTTCAGGTTCGACAGAGATGTGGAATATGGATTTAGATCAATACGATTTAAGCAATTTTGTGAATGTGGATGATACTTCTTTAGATTTTAAAATAACAACAGCTGCAGATGTTGTATTTATTAATACTATTGTGCTTTCAGTATATAGTGTTTTTCCTGATGCAACGCTGCTTATAAATAATTTTAAAAACTATTGCAATACACGAATAATCGATTTAGATTTTACTGTAGCAAATCATGCAGGTAATCATCCGTTAAAAAAGCATACTCCCATTGCATTTTATATTGAAAATGAATTAGTAGCAGTGTCAGAAACATCAGAGGAAATCGGAATTGGCCAAGAAGCAAACTATAATATTAGAATAAATGTACCTCAAAAATATCCTTATCGATTTGAATTAGTTGGAGTAGTAGATGATGATGGTACAGGAGAAGGAAGTGTTTACGAAATTGATGAAGAAAATAATAGTTTTAACTTACCTATAGATCTCACGCTCAATTGTCCCATTCAAAAGGGATTGTCTGGTAATAGTGACGGAATGAATGATTCTTTTGACTTATCTATATATGGGCCTAATGAACTTAAAATATATAATCGATATGGTCAACAAGTTTTTGCGTACGGAAAAGGTTATACCAATCAATGGAGAGGTTTTGATAATCAAGGACGAGAATTGCCTACAGGAACTTATTTCTATATGTTTTCAACAAATTTCGAAGTAATTACAGGTTATATATATATGATTAGAGAAATTAAATAGTAACCAAGCATAAATATAGAATTTACTTATTAGTTAACTTTTTTTTGTATTTTTATTCAAAGTTTTATTGTTATGGTAAAAATACTACAATTGTTAATTTTTTTATCGGGCTTTTTAGTATACAGTCAACCGGTTACTTTATTTAAACAATATACCGGTAACTACGATTTTTTTATGATTGGAAACACAATGAATACCGCACCTAATGGTACGGGATCGGCTTGTACCATACTAACCCAATCAAGTGCTGTTTTAAACTTGCCTCAAAACATTGATATTATTGCTGCTTACCTTTACTGGTCTGGATCAGGAAATTTAGATCAAGCTGATCTTAATGTTCAACTCAATGGATCTCCTATAACAGCCGAACGAACATTTTTGGCAAGTGGTCCATCAAACTTAGAGTTTTTTGGCGCTTTTGCAGAGGTAACAGATTTTGTTAAAGCATCAGGAAATATTACTTATACCTTGTCAGATTTCGATCTTTCACAAGTTATCCCTGCTTATTGCCCCACAGGTAGTAATTATGGCGGCTGGTCTATTGTGATTATTTACGAAGATTTGATATTGCCAAATAGAATAGTGAGTTTGTACGAAGGATTTCAAATAGTTGATAGAACTTCTCAAAATTTATCAATTACGTTAAATGGGTTAAATGTTACAAACTTAACAAATGCCAAAGTAGGTTTTTTAGCATGGGAAGGTGATGAAAATATTGCTGTAACTGAAGAATTAAGAATTAACGGCACTTTGATTGGAAATCCGCCTTTGAATCCTTCGCATAATGCTTTTAATTGTACGAATTCGTTTACAGGAGCTAACAATTTGTGGAATATGGACTTGGATTACTACAGCATTGGTAACTATATTAATTTAGGTGATACAACAATGAATGTAAGTATTCGTAGCGGACAAGATTTAATCATTGTAAATAGTATTGCTGTAGCCTTGAGTAGTTTAATTGCCGATGCGACTGTTGAGATAACAAGTACTAAAGTGATATGTAACAGCAGAAAAGTTGAGGTTGATTACACGGTTTATAACAATAACTCTACAGGTACATTAGTTGCAAAAGTACCTATTGGCTTTTATGCAGATAATGTTTTGGTAGGTAAAGCTGAAACCAAAAGCAGTATTCGTATTAATGAATCAGAATCGGGTACTATTATACTAACTATTCCTAAAGAAATTTCTAATGATTTTGAGCTTATGGCTTATGTTGATGATGATGGTTCACTTAACGGAACGGTAATAGAATTAGATGAAACAAATAATACAGATACTTCAAAAGTAACTTTAATAGAAGGTCCGCCGGTAAATAAACCAACAGATATCGTAGTATGCGATGAAGAGGAATGGGGGTACGTAGGGTTTGATTTAACTTTGAAAAACACTGAAGTAACTACTGAGGAACAATATCTTATTTCGTACCACGAAAGCGAAAATGATGCCGAAGCAGGGGGAAAAAAGATACAAAATTATGCTTATTATGAAGTGAAAAGTTATTCGTCAAAAACTATTTGGGTTCGAGTTTTAGATGAACAAACAGGTTGTGCTAATATAACATCGTTTAAAATAACTGTACAAAAGAAACCGTTTACTGAAGTACCACAACCTATAATGATTTGTAATTATAAAGATAATACAGCGGCTGCAAACTTAAGTCTGGCTCACTTAATTTTAGAAAGAACGATCATGTATATGGAGGAAGTTGAATTAAGGTTTTATCCTACTCGAATAGATGCAGAAACAGCTTCCAATGAAATATCTAACTTAACAACGTATTATCCACCCAGATTTCCTAACATTGTTTATATTAAAGTAATTGGTAGAACTAATTTATGGTGCGATAACATCATAGAAATACAGTTGAACGATTGTGTAGTCCCTAAAGGAATATCACCAAATGGAGATGGATTGAATGATGGTTTTGATATAGCGATTTTTAACCCAATCGAGTTAAAAATTTTTAATCGCTATGGTATGGAAATTTTTGAGCATGGTGAAGGTTATACTAACCAATGGCAAGGACAAGATAAAGCAGGCAGAGAATTACCAACTGGTACTTATTTTTACATTTTTAAAACTCATTTTGATACTTACATTGGTTATGTACAATTAATGCGCGAAGTGAAATACTAAAACCAAACCCGATCATTGATCGGGTTTGTTTTTTTATGCCATAGTTGTGTACACATTTTGCACATCGTCATCTTCGTCGATTTTATCTAAAAGCTTTTCTACATCGGCAATTTGTTCTTCGGTAAGTTCTTTTGTTACTTGTGGAATGCGATCAAAACCAGATGATAATATTTCAATTTCTCTTTCTTCTAATTCTTTTTGAATAGCACCAAAACTGTTGAAAGGTGCGTAGATTAAGATACCGTCTTCGTCTTCAAAAACCTCATCTATTCCCAAATCAATCAATTCTAATTCAAATTCTTCTAGATCTAGTCCTTCTACTTTAGGAATACGAAAATTACATGTATGATCAAACATAAATTCTACCGAACCTTGCGTTCCCATTGTTCCGTTACACTTATTAAAGTATGAACGAATATTGGCAACGGTTCTGTTATTGTTATCGGTAGCTGTTTCAATTAAAATAGCAATTCCATGAGGTGCGTACCCTTCAAACAACACTTCTTTATAGTTGGCAGTATCTTTATCTGATGCTTTTTTAATGGCGCGTTCTACGTTTTCTTTTGGCATGTTAGCCGATTTGGCATTTTGAATAACCGCACGTAAACGGGCATTTGTTTCAGGGTTTGGTCCGCCTTCTTTTACAGCCATTACGATATCTTTACCAATACGCGTAAACGTTTTAGCCATTGCCGACCAACGTTTCATTTTTCTAGCTTTCCTAAATTCAAACGCTCTTCCCATTTTTAATACTTTTTTATTATTTTTACGCAAAATTATAGAAAAGATAGCTTCTTTAAAAAAAACACCACATATTTTTTTATTCTAACCTATGAAAAAAATATTATTTCTTGCTTTATTTGGATCAACAATGCTACACGCACAAGTGAGAGAAAAAAACAATTTTGAAATTACACCTTATCATGGAATCTCTCTATCTGCTTTTACAGGAGAAGAAGACAATTATATTCCTAAAGAAAATCAAAAAATAAATTACTTACTATCGGCAAGTTTCGGCATTGGAGCTAATGTGTATTTAAATGATCGATTGAGTATCCGTTCGGGTCTATCGTATCAAAGAATGGGTTCGGAAGGTTTTGTGTATGAAAACCCGTACAATGGACGAGGCAGCTATGTTTCTCAAAAAATTTCTTATATAACTATTCCAATGCATCTAAACTATCACTTTGCAAAAAAAAGAAATTGGAATGTATTTTTAGGCCCTTCATTAAGTTTTACCGGAAAATCTACTTCGAACGATCTTGATATGAAGGATTACATCAATGAATTTCAGGTAGGCGCTGGTTATGGTTTTGCTTATAAATTTGTAATAAATGAACGAGTGGGTATAGGTTTAATGCAAGATAATTTTTTGGGATTAACTTATGTACCTAAAAACAGAATAAGTGGTGATGGATACGGTAATAGAACGGAATACCAACAAAAAATTAAAAATATATACAGTAGTATAAATGTACAATTTACGTATTTGCTACAATAAAAAAACAAGCCGAAGTTTAATGCTTCGGCTTGTTTTTAATAGATATTATTTTTTATAAAAAGGTGTTTTCACCACTTTTGCTTTTACATCATTTTTACGGATGCGGATGAAAATTTCAGCACCTTCTAAAGCAAAATCTTTCGTTACATAACCTAAACCAATTCCTTTTCCTAATGAAGGTGATTGCGTTCCTGAAGTTACTTTTCCAATTACATTTCCGTCTGCGTCAACAATTTCGTAATCATGACGAGGAATTCCTCTGTCGATTAATTCAAAACCAATTAATTTATTTTTAATACCAGCTTCTTTTTCTGCTTTAATATTTTCGCTGTTAACAAAATCTTTAGTGAATTTAGTTACCCAGCCCAATCCTGCTTCCAAAGGAGAGGTTTCGTCATTGATTTCATTTCCGTAAAGGCAATAACCCATTTCTAAACGCAAAGTATCACGAGCAGCCAAGCCAATTGGTTTAATACCGAATTCTTTACCAGCTTCTAAAACACTATTCCAGATATCAACAATATCTTCGTTTTTGGCATAAATTTCAATTCCGCCTGAACCTGTATAACCAGTTGCAGAAACAATTACGTTTTCTTTACCAGCAAATGTTCCGTTTTCAAACGTATAGAATTTTAAGTTGGCTAAATCTACGTTTGTTAACGATTGCATAGCTTCATTGGCTTTTGGCCCTTGAATAGCTAATAAAGAATATTGATCTGATAAATCTTCAAAAGTAGCATTCATGGTATTTTGAGAATTAATCCACTCAAAATCTTTATCGATATTAGATGCATTTACAACCATTAAATATTCCGTATCACTTACTTTATAAGTAATAATATCATCAACAATGCCGCCTTTTTCATTCGGTAAATAACTGTACTGCGCTTTTCCGTTTACCAAAACAGTTGCATCGTTTGATGTTACTCTTTGAATTAAATCTAAGGCTTTATCGCCCGAAATTTTAAACAATCCCATGTGTGATACATCAAAAACACCCACACCGTTTCTTACTGTTTCGTGCTCTATGTTTACTCCCTCGTACTGAACAGGCATATTAAACCCAGCAAAAGGAACCATCTTAGCTCCTAAAGCTACGTGTACATCATTTAAAGGTACTTGTTTCATTGTGTTGTAATAATTATTGAATAATGACAGCGAAATTACGTTAATTTTTGTGTTTTTGCAATCGTTTATGGTTTATAATTTCAATGCTTTTAAACGCAACGCATTGGCAATGACTGATACTGAACTTAAACACATTGCCAAAGCAGCTACCATTGGCGAAAGTAACATATTAGTGGTGTAATACAACACGCCGGCAGCAATGGCAACTCCAATAATGTTGTAGATAAAAGCGAAGAATAAATTTTGCTTGATGTTTTGCATCACTTTTTCGCTTAATCGGATAGATTTTTCTACGTTTGAAAAAGCATTGTTTAGCAAAGTGATTTTAGAAAAATCTTGCGCTAAATCAGATCCGTTACCCATTGCAATTCCAATATCTGCTTTTGCTAAAGCGGGCGCATCATTAATTCCATCACCTACCATAGTGATTATTTTACCTTCTTTTTGGATCGATTCAATCATTGCTAATTTATTTTCAGGCAATTGTTGGGCAAACACCTTATCAATACCAATTTGTTTAGCAATAGCATTGGCAGTATGTTCATGATCGCCCGTAAGCATGATTACTTCAATTCCTTTACTATGTAGATAATCCACCGTTTGTTTAACATCTGGTTTTATGGCGTCATGAATCACGGCTAAACCAACTAATTCATCTGTTATAACAACATACGAAACCGTTTTTCCCTGACTTTGAATTTGTTCAACTTTACTTAAAACATCAGTATTGATAGGTACATTATTCTGCTTTAACAACGCTGCGTTTCCTAAAAGTACTTTTTTTCCGTTAATCATTCCTTGAACTCCTTTACCCGCAACCGACGCAACCATTTTTGTAGGTTTAAAATCGATGTTCAGTGAGGTAGCTTTCTCTTTAAAAGCGTTGGCAATAGGATGTTCGCTACTTGCATTCAGTTGTGCGGTAATGTCTATTAGCTGGTTTTCTGTTGTGTTTTTTAACGGAATAATTTCTTCTAACGACGGTTTTCCTTCGGTCAGTGTTCCTGTTTTATCAGTAATCACCACATTGGTTTTTTGTAAAAGTTCTAACGCTTCGGCTTTTTTAATCAGGATACCATATTCGGCTCCTTTGCCAATCCCCATCGAAATAGAAACGGGTGTTGCTAATCCTAATGCACAGGGGCAAGCAATAATTAATACGGCTATTGCATTTTGTAAACCAAATAATAACGAAGCTTCGTTAGATAAATACCCCCAGTAAATAAACGTTAACACGGCAATAGCTATCACAATGGGTACAAAATACCCCGAAATAGTATCGGCTAAACGTTGAATAGGAGCTCTGGACAGCGTTGCTTTATTAACCATTTCTATAATTTGTGCTATGGTTGTGGTTTCGCCTACTCGGGTGGCTTTCATTGTAAAGGGTTGATCGGTATTAATGCTTCCAGCTAATACTTCACTATTCACTTTTTTATGTACAGGTAGTGGTTCTCCGGTTAACAACGCTTCGTTGATAGATGTTTCGCCCGATAGAATTACCCCATCAACAGGCACTTTTTCTCCTGCTTTTACTAATAAATGATCGGCTATCTGCACTTGGTTAATGTCAATTTCAGTGGCATTTCCATTAATTAAAACCGTAGCCTTTTGTGGTACTAAATTGAGTAAATGTTCTAAAGACGATTTTGTTTTTTGATGGGCACGAGCTTCTAACCACTGACCTAAAATCATCAGCGTAAAAATTACAGCAACACTTTCAAAATAGATGGGTAAATGTTGACTTAATTGAAAATTTTCAGGAAACATGAAAACGAACAAAGAAAATAAGTAGGCAGCAACAGCACCTAAACCAATTAAACTAAACATATTTAAATGCCAGGTTTTAAACGATACCCATGCACGTTTTAGATAATTTTTGCCAATGTATAAAACAGCAGTGGCGCCGATAAACTGCAACCATAAACCAACCTTAAAAGGAATAATATTGTAAATAAAACTGTCGTGACTCATGCCAAACATGGCAATAATAAAAACCGGAATGGTAACAGCTAACGACTGGTAAAAAAGTTTTTTTAAATGATGTACTTCAGTGTTATCAGACGGATTTCCTCCAATTTTTACCAGATCCATTCCACAAACAGGGCAACCTACATTGCTGTCGTAAACTTTATCGCCTTCGCATAACATGGGGCAATAATACTTACCTGTTAAATGTTCTAAATTTTTGGGTGGTTGGTTGTGTTGATCAGTGCTGTGAATAGCATGATGTGCAATTTCAGAAAACGTTTCTGTTCCGTCTGCATTTTCGCTAATTTCTTGAATGGTGTATGCACCTTTGTGAGAAAGGGCATGTTGTAAATCTGCTAACGGAATTTTTTTATCTGATTCAATAACAGCTTCAGCAGGATATAGAGTTACTTCTACCTTTTCTGCTATTTCTTGTAATGCTTGTGTAACTTTTGTCTGACAGCCGCTACACGTCATTTCGTTAATTTTATATCGGGTTTTCATACGCTTTACTAATTTATGTAAAGGTACTTACATTAAACGAATGGGGTGTTACATAACTTTTAAAAAGGTTTGTATTATTTCTTTATAAATCTATAAACTTTTGATTGATTTTGTAAAGTTACTTTTAATAAATACATACCAATAGGTAACGATTGAGTATCGAACTGAATATAACCATTTTCTCTGCTTGAAGACAAAGGAATCTTTTTTCCGTTAACATCAAAAACAGCATAATTATCAAAATTTAAATCGTTGATAAATAACACATTTGTGGTAGGATTTGGATAAAGCTTTAATTCAACAAGCTCTGGAAGATCAGTACTTAAAGTTTCTATTTCAATAATTTTAGCAACCGGAGAAGTACAAACATCAGTTATTAATTGTACAGTGTAAGTTCCGTTGTTTAAATAAGTATGTACAGGATTTTCATTAGTAGAAGTATTTCCGTCACCAAAATCCCAGAAAAACTGAGTAGCATTTTCAGTTTGATTTACAAATGATACCGTAGCGTTATTTAATGAATAAGCAAATTGAGAAGTAACATCGTTTACATCTAACTTCCATTGATCTAATTCATCAAACACCACCTCTTTTACTATTTGCTTTAGTTGTTGCGCAACAGTTGATGTTAAGGCACCGTTGAATGTAATAAGTGTAGGATCTGTTTTATATATTGCTGTATGAAATGTATAAGCAGCCGCCATAGAACCTGTATAACTTGGATGAGAGTCATCTGCTTGATAAAGCTCTATATCAGGAAATGCTTCTCTAATTGTCCTCCAAACTTTTCCCACTGGCGATACAACAGCTTCGTTTTCGTCGGTCATCTGCATATATCGTTCGTACAATTTATCATCCATACCTTCATACGTACATAAATAGCTTACGCCATTGGCACAATTCACAGAATCGCCATACTTTCTTCCCCATGTCATATAAAACATTGCATTGCCACAAGGGTTTGCTTCTTTTATGGTAGTAGCCAATTCTTGGGCATAAGATAAAGTGCTAGTTGCATTAGGAAACGCCGGCATTTGACTTTGTTGTTGTAAAACCACATAATCCCAAATTCCTTCATTAATAGTTTGTAGCACTTCTGGATTATTAGCGTGTTGTTGAAAAGTAGATCCACCAGGCACATGAGATTCATACGTTAATTCGTTACCCACAGAAGTTGCCATTTGACTAATCAGAAAAGGTAAATTATTAACAGATGTGTAACTATTCCCAATAAAAAATACATTTTTTGTTGTTTGTGCTGTACTCAAAAAGCCTAATAAAAGAAATGCAAAGCTAAATATATATGATTTCATCTTCTATCTGTAAAAAAACACTTAAAAAGCGTATGGATTATTTAGATACTAATTGTTCTTTTTGCTGTTTAACTTCTTTAAAATGCGTAGGAGCCAAGCCGGTAACTTTTTTAAACTGATTACTTAAATGCCCTACCGAACTGTAATTCATTTTGTAAGCAATTTCGCTCAAAGTTAATTCATCATACACCAATAATTCTTTTACTTTTTCTATTTTTTGAAGAATGTAATATTGTTCTATGGTTTGTGATTCTTGCTGAGAAAACAACTGACTTAGCGTATGATATTCCACTTGCAGTTTACTTGATAAATATTCAGAAAGAGTTATGGTTAAATCGTTTACATCTTTAGAAACCAATTCAATAATCTGCGTTTTAATGCGTTCAACCAGCATACTTTTTTTATCGCTTAAAATTTCAAACCCCAATGGTTTTATAACTTTCTCAATTTTGTTTCGATCTTCTAAAGTTATAGGTTCGTGAAACTCTATTATACCCAGATCAACATCATTAAGTTCAAAACCTAATTCTTCCATTGTTTTTTCAATCACCATTATGCATCGTGGGCATACCATATTTTTAATGCGAAGTATCTTCATAAATCAGCTTTTAGCGAAATCAAATATATCATAATCAACGGGGAAATAAAAATTATTTATAAAACTTCGCCGTAAAATTTTCGTTAACGCTATTTCCATCTGCAAACATTAAATTAAAAATGTACTTTTGCAAAGTTAAAATCCAGTAGTTATGTATAAATCTGTTATTCGTCCTATTTTTTTTAAATTCGATCCTGAAAAAGTGCATCATTTTACCTTTTCAATGATAAAAACCATGCAGACAATACCAGGTATGCGATCAATTATTAAATCAATTTATCAGGTTAACGATAAACGTTTAGAGCGTGAAGTTTTTGGATTAAAATTTAAAAATCCGGTTGGTTTGGCAGCAGGGTTAGACAAAGATGCAAAGATTTATAACGAATTAGATGCTTTTGGGTTTGGCTTTATAGAAATTGGAACCATTACACCAAAACCTCAAGACGGAAACCCTAAAAAACGTTTATTCCGCTTAAAAGAAGATAGCGGAATTATTAACCGAATGGGTTTTAACAACGGCGGAATTGAGTTGGCTGTAGAACGATTAAAAAAAAATAAAGGCGTTTTAATTGGTGGAAACATCGGTAAAAACAAAGTTACTCCAAACGAAGAAGCGGTAAATGATTATAGGATTTGTTTTGATGCGTTGTTTCCGTATGTTGATTATTTTGTTGTGAATGTAAGTTCGCCAAACACACCCAATTTACGCGCGTTGCAAGACAAAGAACCGTTGACAGAATTGTTATCGACTTTACAGAATAAAAACCTTCAGCAACCAAAACAAAAGCCAATTTTATTAAAAATTGCTCCCGATTTAACTAATGAACAATTGTTAGATATTATTGATATTGTAAACGATAC
>JAHAYQ010000055.1 GCA_018384465.1 Myroides sp.
ATATTTATTTTTACTTATAGGTATACAGGTTTATGCGCAACAAAATGCTATTGATAGTTTAAAAAATATGATTAAAAACGAAAAAGAGATCATCAAAAAAACAGACTATCTCTATCAATTGGGAGATTTGTATGAATTTTCGATGCCTGATTCGGCCATGTATTATTATGCAGTAGCACGGAATTTTGCTAAAAAAAATAATTTCGATTTGGGCGAAGCGCGCTATGCAAGTTATGCTATTGTGATTTTAAATAGAAAAGGAGCCTATAAAGAAGCTTTGTTTTTAGCAGAAGAATCGGTAAAGAAATACAAAAAGTTACAAAGCCCTGAAAATTTAAGTATCGCTTATCTTAATGTAGGTAATGA
This sequence comes from Myroides sp., assembly GCA_018384465.1. Lineage (GTDB taxonomy): Bacteria > Bacteroidota > Bacteroidia > Flavobacteriales > Flavobacteriaceae > Flavobacterium. The sequence goes on from JAHAYQ010000055.1 coordinate 367, forward strand.
ATGGCAGTATCTATCCGATTTTGAAAGTGCATCAGAATATTATCTTAAAGCAAAAAAAATAGCCGATTCTTTAGGAAATAAAAAAACACAGCGAATTATCAATACCAATTTAAGCTCTGTTTTTACAGAAATGAAACAATTTGAAAAAGCATCAGAATATGGTTTTCAAGCATTAGCATTAGCGAAAGAAAATAAGGATCAATGGGCAATGCTTTCTCCTTTGTACAATTTGGCAGTAAATGAAAAAAACCAAAAAAAATATAAAGAAGCGTTAGAATTTATCCATCAATTCGAACAAATTGCACTGCAATTAAATGGAGAGTATGACATCAGTGATGCCTATCTGATAAAAGGAAATCTCGTTGGAAAAACAGACTTAAATGGAGGTATAAAATATTTAAATAAGGCAATAGAAATTTCACAAAAGAACGATTATCCCGAGAATGAGATGTATGCTTATTTATATTTAGCCGAAATTTATCTCGATCATAAAAAGTATCGGCAGGCTATTCAAAACATTGAGAAGGGAATGCCGATAGCCGAAAAATTGGGTATGACACACGAATTATCCGATTTTCATAAAAAAGCATCTGAAGCTTATGAAAACCTTGCCGATTACAAAAATGCACTGATACAAAATCGGAAATATGAAAAATTGCACGAAGAGATCAATCTAGAACAAACTAAAAATCGTTTGTTGGTCTTGGAAGCAAAATACCAATCTGAACAAAAAGAAGCCGAAATCCGGACTTTAAGTGCAGAGAAACAAGCACAAATTTTAAAAATAAGACAAAAGAATACGCTGAATTTAGCACTTGCGGGTGTTATTTTGGTAACAATTGTCATTGCTTTTTTACTTTATAAAAATCATAAAAACAAACAAAAACTACAGGCTCAACGCATTGTGGAACTCGAAACCGAAAAACAACTCTCTGCAACCCAAGCTTTGCTTCAAGGTCAGGAAGATGAACGCAGCCGAATGGCAAAAGAACTGCACGACGGTTTAGGCGGACTGTTGAGCGGTGTGAAAATTAACCTTAACAATATGCAAAAAAGAATAATTATTACAGAAGAAGACGGAATTGCTTTTGAAAAATCGGTTGCTTTGCTCGACCAATCCATCAGTGAATTGAGAAGAGTTGCCCATAATATGATGCCCGAAAGTATCTTGAAATTTGGTTTAGACGGAGCAATTAAAGAATTTTTACAAAGTATTTATAGTGAAAATTTAAATATAATTTATCAATCGTATCACATTGAAAATGGATTGAACAAACAACTAGATATTTCCGTTTACCGAATCATTCAAGAATTAGTCAACAATGCAATAAAACATTCAAATGCGGCAGAAATTCTGGTTCAGATCAGAAAAGATGATCAATTGCTTTTGATTGATGTAGAAGATAATGGCAAAGGATTTGGTTACAACCCCGATAGTAAAAAAAGTGGAATGGGACTTGCAGGTATCACTTCGCGGGTAAATTATTGGAAAGGAAGCTTGAATATTGAATCAGATAAAAGCTCCGGAACATCTGTACATATTGAAATCCCCGTTAAAGATTAAATTGTACCCAAATGAAAATAGTTATGATAGAAGACCATCAAGTGGTAGCAGAAGGAATTTCTTCGATGCTTAATGAAGTAGCCTATGTTGAAAATGTTGTGCAAATGCCTAATGGAATGTCTGCAATGGAATATCTAAATAAGCACGCCGACGTCGATATTATTTTGTTAGACATTAATTTGCCTGACTGCAACGGAATTGAATTGTGCCTTACACTTAAACAGCAGTTTCCAAATATTGGAATCATTGCTTTAAGCACCTATAATCAACCGGGAATTATTAATAAAATGCTTGATAACGGAGCCGATTCTTATCTGTTGAAAAATGCAACCTCAAAAGACCTATTGAAAACCATTGAAAATGTAGCATCAGGGAAAAAATTTCTAACAGATGAAATAAAAAAAATACTTAAAGAAACTCCACTAAACACTTTTAAAACCCCGGTTTTTACAAAAAGAGAAAAAGAAGTATTAATACTGATTGCCGAAGGACTTACCAATCAGGAAATTGCCGATAAATTATTTATTAGTCAATTAACCGTTATAAGTCACCGGAAAAGTCTTTTGGAAAAAACCGAATCAAAAAATACCGCCCAACTGATTAAATATTGCTTTGAATTTGGCTTACTGCAATGATAAATGCTCTTTACGATACTTCTCTGTTATTTGTGAAGAAGTTTTTGAATCCTTTTAAAAGGCGTTAGACTCATAAATTAATTCTTTTCTTATCTTTGAACCAAAAAACAGCACGTATTAAAACAGAATTTTTACGGTGTTGTTTTTAAAATATTATACTTGTTTTGTGCCATATTGGCTTTTATTGTCAATTGTTTATTTAATTGAGTTGATTTCGTATTCAATTCATTATTTTAGCATCTTAAAACAGGAAGAGTACGTTCAAGGGTCAGTCTATGTCATCAAAAGTTTATATAAATAAAGTAGAAAAATTTTTACCTAACAATCCTGTTTCTAATGATGAAATGGAAGATATTTTAGGTAAAATCAATCATACACCTTCAAAATCACGTCGTTTAATTTTACGAAATAATGGCATACAAACTCGTTATTACGCGTTAGATGCCCAGCAAAACGTTACCCACAACAATGCCCAATTAACGGCTGAAGTGGTAAATAAACTGGTTTCAAAAGATTTTTCGTTACAGGATATAGACGTTTTATCTTGTGGAACATCAACTCCCGATTTGCTCCTACCCTCTCACGCCGCAATGGTGCACGGATTATTGAAAAATAAATCGGTCGATTTAAATTCTGCATCAGGTGTTTGTTGTTCGGGTATGAATGCATTAAAATACGGCTATCTTTCGGTAAAAGCAGGTGATGCTAAAAATGCTGTTTGTACAGGATCTGAGCGTGTTTCTACCTGGATGATGGCAAACAAATTTGAAGCTGAAATTGCCAATTTAGAAGCGTTAGAAGAACAACCTATTTTAGCTTTTAAGAAAGATTTTTTACGTTGGATG
>JAHAYQ010000059.1 GCA_018384465.1 Myroides sp.
GATACGTATCAGCAAACAGTAGACTGGATGTTTCAGCAATTACCTATGTTTCAGCAAGTAGGTGTATCAGCATTTGAAAAAGATTTAACCAATACCCTAAAGCTTGCAAGCTATTTAAATCATCCGGAAAAACAGTTTAAAAGCATACATATAGCCGGAACCAATGGTAAAGGTTCTACTTCATCTCTTATTGCATCGGTTTTACAAGAGGCTGGTTATAAAGTTGGTTTGTATACTTCACCACATTTGGTAGATTTCCGTGAACGTATCCGTATCAATGGAACAGAAATTTCTAAAGATTTTGTAGTAGATTTCATCGACCAACATCGTTCTTTTTTTGAAACGAACCATTTAAGCTTTTTTGAAATGACGGTGGGTATGGCATTTGACTATTTTGCCCAACAACAAGTTGATGTAGCGGTTATCGAAGTGGGATTAGGCGGAAGATTAGATGCTACAAACATCATCCATCCTTTATTAAGCGTTATAACAAATATCGGTTGGGATCACATGAATTTACTTGGAAACAGTATAGCGGAAATTGCTTTTGAAAAAGCAGGCATTATCAAACAAAACACTCCTGTGGTAATTGGTGAATATACATCCGAAACTAAAAAGGTTTTTGATCAAATAGCTGATCATGCCAAAGCACCTATATATTATGCCAGTTCAAACAACGAAATCCCCATATTGCCTTCTGATTTGAAAGGAATTTATCAGGTGCATAATAAAAAAACAGCTTACCAGGCATTGCAATTAGCAAAAGTGCATTTTAATATTTCGAAAGAACATATAGAAAAAGGATACTTAAATGTTGGTAAAAATACGGGATTAAAAGGTAGATGGACTGTTTTAGGTGACCACCCTTTAATTGTGGCAGATACCGCACATAATGTGAACGGATTAGAATTGGTTATGAAACAAGTTTCTCAACAAAGTTTTAACCAACTTTATATGGTTTTCGGCGTGGTAAACGATAAAGACATAGACAGCATTATTCATTTATTGCCTAAACAAGCCATATATTATATTGCAAAACCTAATGTACCACGTGGATTAGATGCTGTTGTTTTGGAAGAAAAATTACGTGGTCATGGTTTTCAAACACAAATTTTTAATTCTATTCCAAAGGCTTTCGATGCTGCAAAGCAACAAGCAAATAGTAATGATATGATATACGTAGGCGGAAGTACGTTCGTTGTTGCAGAGGTGGTTTAACGTGTGATTATTTGTTTTATTTTTTTAAAGTTTTTCGATCGATATACCCTGCCATTATCGGTAATCATTAAGCAAGCATATTCTGGATGTTTTTTTAATAAACGTAAACCTTCTTTTCGACCTAAAACCATAAGCGAAGTGCTGAAACCATTTGCTGTTTCGGCACTTGGGCCTATGACGGTAACGCTGGTTAAACCAGTAGCGGGCATACCTGTTTTTGGGTTCATAATGTGTGAATAGCGAACAGATGCTATTTCTGCAAATTTTTCATAATCACCCGATGTAGTAATTGCTCCGTTGCATAATGTTACAACTTCCGTTATATCGTTATTTTTAAAAGGATTGTTTATACCAATTCGCCACTTTTTTTGTGGTATGTCATCACTCCAAACAGCCATATCGCCCGATGCGTTAACAATGCCTGCCTTCACTCCCATTTGTTGCATTAAGTTACGCCCCTTATCGGCTGCGTAACCTTTTCCTGTTGCACCAAAACCAATTTTCATTCCTTCTTTTTTCAAAAAAACAGTCGTGTCAGCTGGATTTAAAATGATATTTTGATAACCTACTTTTTCAATAGCTTTTATCAATTCTTCTTTAGATGGCAACTGCTTCATAGATCCATCAAACTTCCAAATTTTATCCATCGCCGCACTGCTTATATCAAAAGCACCATCGGTTATCTGCGAAAAAAACAAAGCACGTTGCGTTAAATCAAACAGTTCTTGGTCAACTTTTACCGCTTGTTTACCTGCCATGCGGTTAATTTCTGAGACTTGCGAATCAAACTTCCAATCAGATATTAAATTTTCAATTCGAGTAATTTCGGTAATTACCTCATCAATATATCGCTCAGCTTGCAAAGAATCAACCGCTGAAATGGTGATATCAAACTTGCTGCCCATTAAAATCGTGTCTCGTTTACAGGTTACTTGCGCATTTGTACTGAAACACAAAAATAGCAGTATATATATAACAAATGATCCTTTCATTTTAATAACAATCGGTAAGCAGTTGGTTAGTTTGCTTAAAATACGACAAAGGTTGTGAAAGCTGTTGATGACAGATATGCTCTAATATTGCTTCAACATCTTTTTGCATGGCTAAAGAGCCACAAATCATAATAACACCTCCAGTTTTGAATGTTTCAACGAACAAATTTTGATCGCGTTCTATCAAATTCATTACATACTGACGTTCCGTTTCCCTTGAAAATGCAGAACTATATTGTTTTAATTGTCCATTTTCAATGTATTGGTTAGCAAAATTTTGATACGATGCTGCTGTTTCATTATTGTATCTAAATCCGCAATATAAGTGTAAATTCTTTTTAGATGTATTCTCTGAAATCATTCCTAAAAAAGGAGCAATTCCAGTTCCGTTAGCGATCATCACCACCGTTTTGGCACGCTTTGGTAAATGAAACGATGCATTTTGTACGATACGACCTCTAATAAAATTTTCTGGGATTTGCTGATAAAGGTAGGTTGATCCTAAACCTGATTCATGTAATTTAACAACTAATTGTATGTTCCCATTAATTTTTGCTATAGAATACAAACGTTCTCGTTCATCATTAGCTGGATAAACCGCTAACAAATCACCCGATTGAAATCTGCCACTTCCCTTTAATGTCAATTTAAAGACATTGTCGTTTGTGTTAAGATTGGTTTTATTTACCACTTTTAATTTACTAAGGTTGGGCTGTTTTGGCGAATATAATGCTGGTGTGGTAGCTAAGGAAAGCTTTGTTTGTTTATTCCATTCTTGAACCCATTGTGTAAATTCATGAGTTGATCGATCATTAACGGTATATAACGGCAATAATCGTTCAAAACAATTTTGTGCTCCTAATAATTGATCAATATGCACAGCAAAGGCACAATAATCTTTGTAGTTTTTAGAGCCAAATCCTACAACCGAAAATTTTAAGGAACGCGGCTGAATATATTTTTGTATTAATTTTTCAAATTGATGGGCATTAGAAGGTGCATCACCCAACCCATAGGTAGATGTAAATATTACCAATTGTTTTGCTTGTGAAAACGCCCTGTACTGATTTAAGGTTGTTATAAATGATTTAGTGTTTACAGCTAATAACTGTTGGTGGATTTTATTGGCAAAATGTAAAGTACTTCCGTTTTCTGATCCTACTAAAAGGATAATTTCGGCTTCATCTGCTTTGAATTTGTTTTTTATTTTTACTGCTTTCCGTTTAAAAGTGATAACAAATCCTGAATAAATAAAAAACAATATATTTACCGAAGCTACTGCCAAAATGATTGCCCAAAACACATTGGTACGACCGGTGTGTAAATCTAAACTTAAAGTTTCTAAAACTGCGCTGGTAGGATAAACTTCTTCTGCCAACACTTTTCCAGTTAGTTGATTTACTACAATTTCTTTATCTTTTAGTTTAATTTTGAAAAACTCATCGGCATCTTCTCCAAAAGGAAATTCAACTTTAGAAACATCGGCCAAGTGAATTTGATTAAAAATTGGGAAGTCATTTAAAGGTATTTGTTTTCCTTCTGCATTCTCTATTTCATTAGGTTCGGTAATAGGTTTTGAAATCACGTCAAAACGCAATAGAAAAAGATAAGTTCCAGTTAAAGAAATTATTAAAATAGGCAATAGCATTAACCTACCGGTTACCACGTGACCGTATTGTGCAAAAAAATCTTTGTTAACCTTAGAAAAAAAGTGTTTTACACCTTGCTGACGTTTTATTATTAAGATGGTACCAGAAATCGTAATAAGCAATAATAAAAAGGAAACAAACCCGACAATAAAACGACCTGTCTCGTGTAGAAACAACGATCTATGTAATGAAGTTATCCATTGTATAAAATTACTTTTTACCAATGGTTCGCCTAAAACCTGTCCTGTTATAGGGTGTATTACCGATTTAAAATCGTCTCCTTCTTCGTTAAACCCCTCTAAAGTAACAAATTGATTATGATCTACACTTAATTCAAGCGCTTCAGGATATACTTCTCGCAGTGCCGGTAACGATTGAGCCAAGGTTATTTCATTAAACCCCGCTACCTTATAAGGCGGCATTTTTTCATTTACGGCATCTATCGCTAAAATCACTCCGGTAATCGAGGCAATGAGCAAAAAAGCAAATGAAAAAACAGCCAAAGTTAAATGGGCTAACCGCCACACTGTTGATGTCATGTAGGGAATTTGAAATTATTGAACCTTATTTAGTTTTACATAACGGATATAGCCTTTACCTTCGGTTCTTTGGGTAACAGCAGTCGTAGTTAAAGGAATTTCCACATCGGTTACATGGTAATTTTGATCTTCAACTGCTGTTTCAAAACGCAATTTATATCCTTTATTCATTTTAGATTCATCTATTGTAAAAGTAGTAATGCTACGATCACCTGCAGCAACTGATGCACCTGTAATGGCATCTAATTTTTCTTTTTTCTTTTTCTGAGCTTTGTCCCACTCTTTAAAACCGTTGTACCACTGTTTGTCGGGTCCCATCATATAAAGTGTTTTTTCGTAATTTCCTTGAGGGTCAATCAACGATACTACAACATATGCTTCTAATCCTTTGTAATTAGTCATTTGTAACATACACTTGTATTTGGCATTTTGAGCAAATGAAGTTGCCGAAAATAGTAGGAATAGTGCAGTTATATAGTGGTTTTTAAATACAGATTTCATATTATTTATTTATTTTATAATTAATCCATTCAGACTCCAACATAAAACCGAAGTAACTGAATGGATTGTATCTATTCTTTAGGTTAGTTTAAAAATTCTACAGAAATTTTGTTTTCAAGTAACGATTCATTTTCACTTGCCAAATCGTAAGCAGTTTCATCAAATTCGGTTTTAAGATTTTTAACTGCGCCTTTTTCCACTAAATATTTAAGAATGGTATCATCTTTAGCAACTAATGCGGCACGATGTAAGGCAGTCATCCCCTCGTTGTTTGCGCTATTGATATCTATTGAAAAAGCATCTAAACTCTTTAAAAGATTGATGTCATTTTTAGCCACTGCATAATGATACAAAGTGTTTTTATCTTGCTGTTGTGCATTAAATTTTACACCTGCTTGTTTTAAGATATTTAACTTTTCTGGAAATTGATCCTTTTGCCCTGGACGCACTGGTTTGTATGATTGAATAAGATAATAGGCTAAGTTGTTACCATCTGCATCAATCATTTGTACATCGCCTTTGTTTTTAATAAGAAACGAAACCACCTCAGCAGAACCATTATTAACTGCATACGCTAATGCTGTCATTCCTTTTTTATCAGTTTGATTGATATTTTTCACAAGCGGAAGTAAAGTTTCTAAAACTGTTACATTATTGCCTGTAGCAGCTTCCATAAAAGCAGTTATTCCGTTTTTATCAGCAGCATTTACATCAACTCCTTTTTCTAAAAAATAAGCAATAATATCCTCCTGATCTTGTTTTTTCACAAGGTTATGAAGTACATTTTCACCGTTATCACCCTTTGCATTAGCATTGATTTTTACCTTCTCAACCAAATATTGGTACGTAGCCAAATTGTTTGCAAAACCACGCGTACCTTGTGAAGCAAAAATTAACGCCTTATCGGTATGCTTTACGCCTTTATCTAATAAGGTTTGTAAAAATTCAATATCACCTTTGCGTGCAGCATAATCAAAAGCTGTATTGCCTAAATCGTCGGTACTGTTTAACGATAGACCTTTTGATACAAAATAATTTGCTAACGTTAAATCTTTATCATTCGCTATTGATAGCAATAATAAATTAGCTCCGTTTTGAAATTTTTGCTTTGGATCGTTACCTGCCTTAAACAACAATTCATAAATTTCGGTATTTGTTTGTCCGTTTGATGCTGCAAATGAAATAGGAATAGCTCCTTTATCATCGGTACGGAAAATATCAGAACCTTTGTCGATTAAAATTTTTACCAATTCTACATTACCTCTGCTTGCTGCCCAATGTATGTATAAGCGACCATCGTGGGTAGTTTTATCTACACTATTGCCTTCTTGCTCTAATAGATACAAAATAGTTTCTAAAGGTGCATTATTATTGATAGCGATGCTGACAACGTCGTGATTTCCTCTGTTAGCTTCTGATGGACTGTTACCTTTTTGAATTTCAGATTTCACTAAATCAACCGTAGGAGATTTTTTCCAAAAATCAGAGTTTAGCAAAGAGCTTTGAGCATTTGTAAAGTAAGTAGATAAAAGAAAGGCGGCAAAAATAAATCTTTTCATATAGTAAGTTTATTTAAAATTGTAATTTAGACTTAATAAAAATTAATCACAAAAATAGACAAACTTTATATATGCACAAAAAAAAAGATTAACTAATTAGTTAATCTTTTTTTACATCTTTATTATAAAATCTAGTATTTAATATAATGGAACTCTCCTACACTTAATCTTATAGGTTGTAAATTATTACCTTCTTGAGGGTATAAAATATAATCAAAATTACCGTCAATATATTTACCAACTTCGTTCATTTCAATAATATTTCCGGCACCTGCAGGTTGATTAACCTTTGCATAATTAGTACTATAAAAGCCTACATTATTTATAGATAATGTGGCACTTGAATAAAGAAGTACCGGTGTATCAAGCGAATATACTGTTGGAAAGTTACCAGTGTATAAAGTGTTAAATGTTATATTTAAAGTTGCTGGTTTATATCTTGTTTCTTCATTTAAATCATTTGAATCGAAAACTGAAAACCTAGCGGAAATCGTAATAGAATTGTTTGGCGAAATAGAAGAAGTAACTTTTTCTGTTACAACAGTTTGTTTATTATCTAATTCGAACCTTAGAATTGGTTTTACAAATAATGTGTCATCCTTAACTTTTTCATCAATCGGTTCTGTTTCACATGATGCAACCCCAGCTGCTAAAACGCCAGACGCTAAAATATATTTTAATTTTCTCATAAGATTTAGAAGAATGTTAAATTTATCCAAATATAAAATTATTTTTTTTACATACGAAAGTATTTGTAAAAATATTATTCATTTTAACTATTTGCTTGTTTTTTTGCTGTTTTAATCAGTAAAAATATTCCTACTGCGAAGAAAACAATTAAAAATAGTATGGCATTTTGCATTTTTCCTGTTACTTGCGCAATTACACCATAAATAAACATACCTATAACGATACCAATTTTCTCGGTAACATCATAAAAACTAAAAAATGATGTGGTATCTTTTGTGCTTTGTGGCAATAATTTAGAGTATGTTGATCGCGAAAGTGATTGAATTCCTCCCATTACCAAACCCACCATAGCTGCTACTATATAAAAACTGACAGGTTTTACCACAAAGTAAGCACATACGCATATAAAAATCCATGTGGCATTAATTAAAATTAGTGCATTAAGATTTCCTATTCGTTTTGATAATTTTGATGTTAATACAGCCCCAATAACAGCTATTAACTGTATAAGCAAAATACTAACAATTAATCCGGTTTGCCTTTGGTCATCGCTTTCCCATTGCACTTCTTTTTCTCCAAAATAAGCAGCAATAATCATCACCGTTTGTACCGCCATACTATACACAAAAAAAGCACCTAAATATCCTTTTAAAACAGGAAAGTTTTTTAATTGATTAAAGATATTTTTCAATTCTTTAAAGCCTGATAAAAATGCTTGACTGTTAATTTTGTTTGAATTTCTAAAGTTTGGAAGTTTACGGTACGAAATCTGACTGAAACCTAACCACCATAGTCCAACCAAGACAAAAGATATTTTCATGGCTTGCATAGGAGAATCAATTCCGAACCACTCTCCTTTCATAATCATTGCTAAATTTATCAACAATAATATTACTGAACCAAGATACCCTAATGAATACCCTTTTGCAGAAACGGCATCTTGTTGCTCGGGAAAAGCAATATCGGGCAAATAGGAATTATAAAAAACCAAGCTACCCCAAAAGCCAATCAACGCCAGTAGATAAAAAAACAAACCTGTATAAAGATTTTCTAAATTGAAAAAATAAAGCATCATACAAGAGAGTGATCCTATGAAGCAAAACAGTTTTAGGAAAAACTTTTTGTTACCTAAAAAATCGGCTACTCCTGATAAAAGTGGTGAAATAATCGCAATAATTAAAAAACCTATGGCTGTTATATAACTGATAATTGATTCGCTTGGCGTATCGATTCCGAAGAAGCTTGCAGAAGTTTTATTATCCAATCGGAACAATGCACCATAAAACAACGGAAATATAGACGAAGAAATAACCAAAGCATAAACCGAGTTTGCCCAATCGTAAAATGCCCAGGCATTCAGCACTTTCTTCTCACCTTTGTGGAATGTTTTCATAAAAAAAGTAAAAAAGCAGTTCGTTATAAACTGCCTTTAATAAATATTAGTATTTTTTTCCAAATTTAGCTCCTTCTGCTTTTGCTATAGGAATTAACTTTTGAAGATTGCTTATACGTGTTTGATCGCTTGGATGCGTGCTAAGAAGTTCAATACTACCGCCACCGCTTTGAGCCGACATGCGTTTCCAGAAATCTAAAGCTTCACTTGGATTGTAACCTGCAACAGCCATTAAAATAAGTCCAATTCTATCCGCTTCAGATTCATGACTTCTACTAAATGGCATCATACCAGCTACATTACTTCCTGCGCCATAAGCCATCATAGCTAATTGTTTGGTTTGTTCACTGCTGCTATTTGTGGCTACACCTACTCCTACCGCACCTAATTGCTGTAAAACAGAGGCACTCATACGTTGTTGCCCGTGGTTAGCCAATGCGTGTGCTACTTCATGCCCCATAACGGTAGCTAAACCAGCTTCGTTTTTTGCTACTTTAAGTAAACCGGTGTACACAACAATTTTTCCGCCAGGCATACACCAAGCATTTACAGCATCGTCTTGCACTAATTTGTACTCCCATTTATAATCGCTCAAATAATTAGAATATCCATTTGCTGATAACCATTGTTCGGCAGCTTTGCGTATTTTATCACCTACTCGTTGCACCATTTGTGCATCACTAGTACCTGTAACTACCTTATTTTCTTTTAAAAACTCGGAATATTGTTGGAACGACGAAGCAAAAAGAGAACTATCTGGCACAAAAGCCATTGTTTTTTTTCCAGTAAACGGATTGGTGGCACAAGAAACTATAAGTGCTGCCGCGCCACATAAAATCATTATCTTTTTCATAAGTATATAATTTTTAAAATTTTCTAAAATACTACTATATTGTCACTAATACCTTTTAACTTTGTTAGGTAAAATTATAAAATTATGGCGCAAAAACAAGCAAAAGTTTTAGAGATTCCTCGATATATTAAAAACACCTCTAAGGTATTAAGTATTGTAAATAAAAATATGGCAGCTGCTTTTGCCTTAAAACTTTTTGAATCGCCTATTAAATACAAATTGCCTAAACGCGAGCTTAAAATGTTTGAAGTATCGCACAAATCAAAATTAACTTTACCCAAAAGTGGAAAAGAAATTATGGTTTATGAAAACAAATTTGGTTCAAAAAAAGTTTTACTTATTCACGGTTGGAATGGCAGAGGTACCCAATTAGTATCTATTGCTAAAGCGTTTAAAGAACTTAATTACACTATAATAAGTTTCGATGCACCAGGGCACGGATTAAGTCCAAAAAGTACCGCTAACATGACACATTTTATTGAAGCTATTTTTGCGCTTGATAAAAAACATGGTGGTTTTGATGTTTTGGTTGGACATTCATTAGGTGGTATGAGCGTTATAAATAGTTTAGGAAGAGGGTTAAAAACAAAAAAAGCCGTTATTATTGGTAGTGGAAATAAAACCAAAGATATAACTGAGGATTTTTTACAAAGCATAGGAATGCATAAAAAATTAGCTCCAAAACTAATTGCTCTTTTTGAAAAACGCTATAACGATAAAATGGATTTTTACGATGTGGATGCGCATGCACAAAAAGTAGAAATCCCCGTATTAATTATCCATGACAAAGCTGACCGCGATGTACCTTACACTGCTGCCGAGGGTATTCAGAAAAATTTGTCGCAGAATGAATTATTACTAACAAACGGCTTAGGACACCGAAAAATATTAGGAGATGATGATGTTATTGAAAGAATTATACAGTTTGTGGAATCTTAAATTTTTATTCGTAATTTTAAGTTTAAACTTTATTAGTTGTAAAGAACAAACGGCAATTGCACAAAACCCAAATACTATGACAGAACAAGATTGGAAACAAAAATTAACACCCGAAGAATATTACATTTTACGTGAAAAAGGCACGGAAAGACCTTTTAGCGGCAAGTACAATGATTTTTTTGAAAAAGGATCTTATGTTTGCGCTGCTTGTGGCAATAAACTTTTTGATGCAGATACAAAATTTGATGCGCATTGTGGATGGCCATCATTTGACGAAGCTATTGAAGGATCTGTAAAATATACAAAAGACACTTCGCACGGAATGGTTCGGGTAGAAGTTACTTGCGCTAAATGTGACGGTCATCTAGGTCATGTTTTTGACGATGGACCTAAGGACACAACCGGTATGCGTTATTGTATGAACTCTATTTCGTTAAAATTTGTAGCTGATTAAAAAGAGTTATAATGTCTAAAAAGATTTTTTTAGACATTATCTTTTAACGCCATATTGTAAATTGCTTCATACAACGGCACTATTTTTTCGACACTAAAACTTTTAGAATGTTCATAAGCTTGCTTTTTAAATTGATGCAGCGTTTCATCATTTTTTAAAATCAATAAAGCATTTTGTATCATGCCATCTACATCGCCTATCTCGTTTAAATAACCTGAAATTCCTTGAACATTTACTTCGGGTAAGCCTCCTGTATTCGATGATATTACGGGTACCTTATTCGCCATGGCTTCTAAAGCTGCTAAACCAAAACTTTCGGTTTCTGAAGGGAGTAAAAACAAATCGGAATATTTTAAAATACTATCAATTTCAGATGAATTTCCAAAGAAAATCACTTTATTTTCAATGCCTAATTCTTTTACTAAATCTTCAGCTCCTAATCGTTCCGGACCATCGCCAACCATCATTAACTTAGCTGGATGTTCTTTTTGTATGCCATTAAAAATTTTAACAACATCTAAAATTCTTTTTACTTTTCGAAAATTACTCACATGCGTAACAATGCGTTCTTGAGGTTCGGCAAACAAATTGCGCTGACATTGGTTTGGAGCCGCTACATTACTTTTGTCTTCAATAAAATTTGGAATGACATGAATTTCCTTTCTTGTATCAAACAATTCATAGGTAGACTTTTTTAAATCAGCAGATACCGAAGTCACATAATCTGATTGATTAATACTAAAGCTTACTGCCGTTTTATAAAAAGGATGATTGCCTACTAAAGTGATATCTGTACCGTGCAAGGTGGTGACCATGGGCAATTTTATACCTTGATCTAACAACATTTGCTTAGCCATATAGCCTGCAAAAGCATGAGGAATGGCATAATGCACGTGTAAAAGGTCAATTCCGAATTCTTTAACCGTATCTACGATTTTACTTGAAAGCGCCAATTCGTACGGCTGATAGTGAAACAAAGGATATTCTGGCACCACTACTTCATGGTAATGAATGTTTTTGTTTAACAATGCCAAACGCACTGGCTGACTATAGGTTATAAAATGTACTTCGTGATTTCTATTTGCTAATTCTATACCTAATTCGGTTGCTACCACTCCGCTTCCGCCAAAGGTTGGGTAACAAACTATTGCTATTTTCATACTGTAAAATTCAAAAAATTAATTGCTTAACGCATCATAAATGACTTGCTGTATATCTTCTCTTGTATTGGCACGTGACAATTTATTGTCGTCAGCATTCGGAAACGTTCTGTTTGATAAAAAAACGTAAATTAAATCACTATCTGGATCTGCCCAAGCCATAGTTCCTGTAAAACCTGTATGACCAAAACTACGCATAGAAGCGCAACCACACGTTGGGCCACTTTTGCCTAATTGGGGTTTATCGAAACCGGCTCCTCTCCTATTTCCCTCTTTACAATAATAACACGTATTAAAATCGTTTATTGTTTTTTGGGATAACAATCGTTCACCGTTAAATTCGCCACCATCTAAAAAAAGTTGCATTATTTTAGCTACATCCAACGCATTGCCAAATAAACCAGCGTGACCAGCAACACCCCCAAACATTGCTGCACCCATATCGTGTACGTAACCTTGAACCGTAGTATATCTATAATAAGTATCTTTTTCGGTAGGTGCAATTTGCGAAACGTCAAATTTAGTTAGTGGTAAATAGGTTAAATTATTAGCATCAATTTTTTCGAAAAAATAATGATTAACCAATTCATTTAATGGTTTTTTATAAGATCTTTCTACAATTTCAGCCAATAGAATAAAATTTAAATCGCTGTATTTGTATTCTTTCTTACCTAATTTTGACAGAGCAATAGTTTCAATGATGTTTTTTTTATAATCGGATTTTAAATACAAATTGTCATTAATCTGAAGATTAAAATCTTTTGAAAAGGTTTTTTGATAAAGATCCGTTTTTGGTTTTCCGTTGCCATCCAAAGTTTCTTTATAAAACGGAATCCACGCTACCAAGCCCGAATTATGAGTTAATAATTCTTTAACGGTAATGTTTGCTTTATCAGTTTTTTTAAATTCTGGCAATAAATCACCTAATTTTTGGTCGAAACGCAATTTTCCATCATCGTACATTTTCATTACCATAGGCAAAGTTCCTAACATTTTGGTCAACGATGCTAAATCGAAAATAGTTTGATTGGTTACTGGTGTTTGATCCTCGTAACTCATCACACCAAAGGATTTGTTGTACACAATTTCTCCTTTTCTTGCAACCAACACTTGTGCCCCTGGCGTATATTTATTGTACAATGCCGTTTGTACAAAAGCATCTATTTCTTTCAGTTTATTTTCGTTTAAACCAACATCTTTCGCCCTTCCATATCTTAAATTTTTATTAGGTTTAGTAATTAACCCATCACCTTCTTTATACGTTTTTCCGATAGAAACAGGTAATTTACCCGAAGCGCCTTGCATACCAAAAATTACATCGGTAGTTTTTCTATGAGCTATAATATTATTTTGATAACCTAAAACAACGGCTTCAAAATTTCCGAAATCTTTTACAGCGCTTAAAGCATAAGGTTTTACAAAGGATACAAAAATGGTTTTGTTGTCTTTGGCAATATTATCTAACAAATTAATTTCGTTGGTAACCATATCGTGTTTTTTCCATACGCCATCTGCTTTGTGATATCCCACAATAACTAAATCAAACGCCTTTAAATCACTTAAATGATCTTCAATTTCGTAATGATTGAACACCGTAATAGGCTGATTTGCTTGTAAGGCGTCTATAAAAGTATCGTTTACATCATCTCCTAATTTAACATAGGCAATGCTCTTTGCTTTATCACTGTTTAAGGGCAACAAATTTTTATCGTTTTTTAATACGGTAACTACTTGCTCGTATAATTTGTAGCTTAAATCGGTGTATTCTTGTTTATTTAAATCTTGATATAAATTTTGAGTATTTATAGGTTGATAATTGTTTAATGCTGCCTTGTACTTATACAATAATATTTTTTTTACCGAATGTGCTAAGCGTTCTTCGGTAATCACCCCGTTTTCAAAAGCGGTATTAAACTGTTGAATTGCCAATGGTACGTTTTCAGGAAATAACAAAACATCATTACCAGCTAAAAAAGCAGCTAAATCTACTTCACCCGGCGATTTGTAGTTAGCCACACCTTTCATATTTAAGGCATCGGTAAAAATCAATCCTTTAAAGTTTAAATCATCTTTTAATAATTCGGTCACCGTACTGTATGATAAAGACGTAGGTACTTTTTTATCACTCTCTAAAGTAGGAACCGACAAATGCGCAACCATTACTGATGTTAAGCCTTCTTTGATTAATTTTTTATAAGGATATAATTCTATTTGATCTAATCTTTTACGATCGAACGAAATCAGTGGCAAGGTATAGTGAGAATCGGCAGAAGTATCTCCATGACCAGGAAAATGTTTTGCCGTAGCAAACACCTTGTTTTTTTGCATTCCTTTCATAATGGCTGTTGCTTTCTCTGCCACATTTTGCTTAGATTCACCAAATGATCGGTTTCCAATAATGGGATTTAAAGGGTTTGTGTTGACATCTACCACCGGTGCAAACATAAAATGGATACCTAATCGCTGAGCTTGTTCACCCATTTGTTGCCCCATTTGCTCAATACTTTCATTATTGCTCACTGCACCTAAGGTCATGTTCCAAGGGTATACGTAAGTTGAATCTAAGCGCATACCTAAACCCCACTCTGCATCAATACCTACGAACAAAGGAATTTTTGAAACTGCTTGAAGTTTATTGGTAATTTTTGCCTGACGCCCTGGACCACCTTGAAAAAATATAACTCCACCTATATGTTGTGAGGTTACTAAATTGGTTAGTTCGTTCAAATGTTTATCGTCACGGTTAGAATAAGCGGCTACCATAAAAAGCTGACCTACCTTTTCATTAAATGACATTTGCTGATAAACACTATCTACCCATTTTTCAGGTGTTTG
>JAHAYQ010000062.1 GCA_018384465.1 Myroides sp.
AATGATGAAGCAATAGCAACATTAAGTTAACAAACGGTTTGGTAGTTCAGTTGGTTAGAATACATGCCTGTCACGCATGGGGTCGCGGGTTCGAGTCCCGGCCAGACCGCTAAAAAAAAAAACAAAATGTAATAGTATTAAGCAAGTTTAAATTATATTTATAAGTCAATTTATTATATAAACAACCCAAATACTATTATAATTTTTATGTTTTTTTAGCGGTCTGGACGGGACTCGAACCCGCGACCCCATGCGTGACAGGCATGTATTCTAACCAACTGAACTACCAAACCGTTTGTTAACTTAATGTTGCTATTGCTTCATCATTTCAACGGTGCAAATATACGACCATTTGCCAATGGTGCAAACATTTTCTGTAAAAAATTAACCTTCCTATTTAAACTTTTTTTCAGTAGGCTTTTTTTCAGGTGTTTACAAAAAAAATACCGAAACTATATTTCGGCATTTTTTAGAATTTTGTTTTATATCAATTACAATAAATTGTTAATTGCATCAACGTACGTTTGTTTTGGTGCAACACCTACTTGGCGTCCTACAACTTCACCGTTTTGGAAAATTAATACCGTTGGAATGTTACGTACTCCGTATTGTGATGCAAAATCTTGGTTTGCGTCTACATCTACTTTACCAACTACTACTTTTCCGTCGAAATCATTAGACAATTCTTCAATAGTTGGGCCTAACATTTTACACGGTCCACACCATTCTGCCCAAAAATCTACTACTACTGGTTTATCTGATTTTAATACTACTTCGTCAAATGTAGCATCTGTTATTTCTAAAGCCATATCTTTTGTTTTTTTTTAATGTATATACAAATTTAGGTATTTTTTTATTTGTTACAAAGCAAGATGTATAAGTTCTGTCTATTATTATATAACTGCTTCTAATTTAAACGAAACGACACTTGCATACGCTCTAATTCTTCTAACAAATCGGACGATATTTCTATGCGCATATTTTTACTTGGCATTTCAATTAAATTTTTACGCACATACTGCGATTCGGGTATTTCTATTTCTGGTTCTTCAAATAATTCATCTGTTATTTCTTGATCGTCATTCGTATCTAATAAGTTTTGTACCGCTTCTGTTTGTAATCTACTTTGAATTTCTTCTAACTCAAACACCTCAAACACTACCGCTTTATTACCCGGATTCTGCTCCATGATTAATCTAATTTTTTCAACTTGCATTTCTTTTAATTGACGTACATCCATTTGAATGATCAATTTTTTTGCAAAGGTTGGTATCACTTCATTCAATAGCTTTAATTCTATAAATTGAAGGCGAGGCTCACTACGCTCATTTGTATCCTTTTTTATCCATCCTTCTTTTATAAGCACTTTAAAATATACAAACGTATTACTTACTAAAAAATGACGGTATTTAAGATAATCTTCGTTATACATACGCATTTCAAGGCTTTCATCGTATCCTTCTATAGTAAATATTGCCCAATCTTTTCCTTTGGCTGAAGTTTTAAACTGCGGATTTGTTATCATTCCACCAAATGTTACTGTTCGACCTACCAACTCGTTTAAATTTTTAAGTTGCTGGAGTTTAACATTACAGAAGTGTTTCAATTCAAACTTAAAATCATCTAACGGGTGACCGGAAATATAAATTCCTACCACTTCTTTTTCTTTAGCTAATTTTTCCATCGTAGTCCACTCATCACAATTAGGAATGATTGGTTCTGGAATCTGCACTTCACTTGAATCGCCAAAAAGACTAACTTGAGCCGAATTTTCGTTTTCTTGAAATTTGGCACCATATCTAATTGCTTTTTCTAAAAAGGTAATACCGTCGCCTTCATGATGAAAATACTGTGCTCTATGTGTATCTGTAAAACAGTCAAAACCACCTGCTAAGGCTAAATTTTCAAAAGCACGCTTGTTGGCAGCTCGCAAATCGATGCGTTTAGCCATATCGAAAATTGATTTATAATGCCCGTCTTTTCTATGTGCTATAATAGTATTCACAGCACCTTCACCTACTCCTTTAATAGCACCAATTCCAAAACGAATTTGATAATTTTCGTTTACTGCAAATTTATAATGCGATTCGTTTACATCTGGTCCTAATACATCTAAGCCCATGCGCTTACATTCTTCCATAAAGAAGGTAACCGATTTTATATCGTTCATGTTATTAGAAAGCACTGCCGCCATATATTCTGCCGGATAATGTGCCTTTAAATAAGCTGTTTGATAAGCCACCCACGCATAACAGGTTGAGTGCGATTTGTTGAAAGCGTAAGATGCAAAAGCTTCCCAATCTTTCCAAATTTTCTCTAATGTTTTAGGATCGTGCCCTTTTGCAGCCGCTTGTTCTACAAATTTAGGTTTCATTTTATCCAACACCTCTTTCTGCTTTTTACCCATTGCTTTACGTAGTACATCGGCTTCACCTTTAGTAAAATCAGCTAGTTTTTGAGACAAAAGCATCACTTGTTCCTGATAAACAGTAATTCCGTAGGTTTCTTTTAAATATTCTTCACAGGCATCTAAATCGTAGGTAATAGGTTCTACCCCATTTTTACGGCGAATAAATGAAGGGATATATTCCAATGGTCCTGGACGATATAAAGCGTTCATGGCAATTAAATCGGCAAAAACCGTTGGCTTTAATTCACGCATGTATTTTTGCATTCCGGGCGATTCGTACTGGAATACACCAACCGTTTCGCCACGTTGGAATAATTCGTATGTTTTAACATCGTCAATAGGAATTTCTTCCGGATCAATTTCTAAACCAGTGCGTTGTTTAATGATGGCTACGGTATCTTTAATTAAAGTTAACGTTTTTAACCCTAAGAAATCCATTTTTAAAAGTCCAGCACTTTCAGCTACCGAGTTATCAAATTGAGTAACATATAAATCAGAATCTTTTGCGGTTTGAACCGGAACGAAATTGGTAATATCGTCGGGCGTGATGATCACTCCACAAGCATGAATCCCCGTATTTCGCATAGATCCTTCAATGATTTTTGCCTGCTGAATGGTTTCCGAAAGTAGATCATTTTGGTTGGCAACATTAATTAATTCCTTGACAGCTTCAAACTCGTCTGATCTCAATGCTTTTTTAATAACATCTTCGGGTTCAGATAAAAATCGACGTAAATTCCATTTGCTCGGCATCATATTTGGAATCATTTTGGCAATTCGTTCCGATTCGTATAACGGCAGATCTAATACACGCGCTGCATCTTTAATCGCCGATTTAGTTGCCATTTTACCATAAGTAATGATTTGCGCTACTTGGTTTGCCCCATATTTATTGATTACGTAATCCATTACTCTACCACGACCTTCATCATCAAAATCGATATCAATATCGGGCATCGACACACGATCGGGATTTAAGAAACGCTCAAAAAGCAAATCGTATTTAATAGGATCTAAATTAGTAATTCCTAAACAATAAGCCACCGCAGAACCTGCAGCAGATCCACGCCCAGGTCCAACCGATACATTCATTTTACGAGCTTCGGCAATAAAATCTTGAACAATAAGAAAATACCCCGGATAGCCCGAGTTTTCTACCGTTTTTAATTCAAAATCTAATCGTTCGGTAATAATATCATCAATTTCTTTGTATCTGCGCTTAGCTCCTTCGTACGTTAAAAATCGTAAATAGGCATTTTCACCTCTTTTCCCTCCATCAACTTCATCTTCTGGATGCACAAATTCGGCAGGAATATCAAATTTAGGCAATAG
The DNA here is from genome assembly GCA_018384465.1 of Myroides sp. GTDB lineage: Bacteria > Bacteroidota > Bacteroidia > Flavobacteriales > Flavobacteriaceae > Flavobacterium. The sequence goes on from JAHAYQ010000062.1 coordinate 3,743, forward strand.
AATGTCACGGTACAGTGAGTACACTTCTATTTTATCTACAATTTCTTGAATATTGATAATTGCATCGGGCAGATCGGCAAAAAGCGCCTTCATTTCTGCTTGAGTTTTGTAGTAATATTCTTGATTTGGCAAGCCGTAACGGTACCCTCGCCCACGACCAATTGGTGTTGCTTGTTTTTCACCATCTTTTACACACAGTAAAATATCGTGCGCATTGGCATCAGATTTTTCTAAATAATAGGTATTATTTGTAGCAACGAGTTTGATTTGATGTTTGCGCGCAAATGCTATTAATGTTTTATTTACACGATCTTCGTCTTCTTGATTATGACGCATGATTTCTAAATAAAAATCGTCTTTAAAATGTTCTTTCCACCACAACAACGCTTCTTCTGCTTGTTTCTCACCTATATTAAGAATTTTTCCTGGAATTTCACCATATAAGTTCCCAGAAAGTACCATAACATCTTCTTTATATTGCAAAAGAATTTCTTTATCGATCCTTGGTACATAATAAAACCCATCGATTGAAGCAATAGAAGCTAATTTTGCCAGATTGTGGTATCCGTTTTTATTTTTTGCTAACAGCACTATTTGATAACCGTTGTCTTTCTTAGATTTATCTTTATGATTTTCGCAAACAAAAAACTCACACCCAACTATAGGTTTAATCTCGTTTTGGCTAGGTTCTTCGCCGTTTTCAATAGCAGCCTCATTGGTTTTTTTAACGTTTTTATTATGATCTATTATAGCACTTACAAACTTAAAGGCTCCCATCATGTTACCGTGGTCTGTCATGGCTATTGCCGACATTTTTTCGGCTGCTGATTTCTGCACCATTGCATTGATATCAATGGTAGATTGTAAAACAGAAAATTGTGTATGATTGTGTAAATGTGCAAAAACAGCCGTATCAAATGCTTTCTGAACATCGGCTGAAATAGTTTCTTCTACTTCTCCTTCAATAACACCCGCAGCTTCTAATTTTTTACGAATATCCTCAGAAGCCTTTTTAAGGTTGATATGTTTTAAACCAATTAATTCAAAAGGCTTGGGATTTACCTCTTTAAATTGTTGTAAATACCCTGAAGCTTGTTGTAGTTCACTTTCTGTGTAAACATTTTTACGAATCAATTCAAAAAAACAACGCGTAGTTGCTTCCACATCGGCAGTAGCATTGTGGGCTTCACCAAAAGGCACACCAAAAAGATATTGATGTAATTCGGTTAAGGTAGGTAGTTTAAACCGTCCGCCACGTCCGCCAGGAATTTTAAGCAAATCAGCAGTTACTTCGGTACACGTATCTAAAACAGCCATTGAGTTTAAAGCAGTTTCTGTGTTTGCACGATAAAACTCGGCACCCATAACTTTCAAATCGAAGCCTACATTCTGTCCAACTACGAATTTTGCTTTCCCTAATGCTTGGTTGAATTTTTCTAAAACAAATGATAGTTCCACTCCCTTTTCTGCTGCTAATAAAGTTGAAATACCGTGAATTCGTTCAGAATCATACGGAATATCAAATCCATCGGGTTTTATGAGATAGTCTTCGTGCGCTATGACATTTCCCATCTCATC
>JAHAYQ010000072.1 GCA_018384465.1 Myroides sp.
GATCAAAAACCTTTACATACTTTTTTTATTATTTGGTATACATACAGTTGCCCAAAACCAATTTCCTATAAAAATTCGTGATTTTTCTGAAAAGTACGAAGCTGTGATCAATCGGAATGAGAAAGACACGTTGATTAGTGGACGTTATGAGGAATATATACCTGAATACGTTATTATCATTTCAGATAAAACGACGAAGAAAACGGTTTTAGAAACTTATACTGCAGATTTTCCCACCTATCTTTTAGACGAAAACAACGAAGCCATTCCTAACATAAAAGAATTGCCTTATGGTTCACAGAGTGTACTTTTATACGAGGATTATAATTTTGACGGCGCTAAAGATTTTGCTTTGATGAATGGAAACAACAGTTGTTACAGTGGTCCATCGTTTGATATTTATCTAGCCAAAAACAACTCCTTTGAATACAGCGAATCTTTTTCTACATTATCAAACGATTATTGCGGAATGTTTCAAATAGATCAGCAAACACAAACCCTACATACCATGACCAAAAGTGGTTGTTGTTGGCATCAGTTTTCTGAATTTAAAGTGGTTAACAACGAGCCAAAAATAGTAAAAATTGTAGAAGAAGGAATGGCTAATGAACCGCCTAGGTTGGTTGAAGTACATACCGAAGAATGGAAAAACGGCAAAAAAACAGAATCGAAAACACTATTACTTCCTTATAGCACGTATGAAACAGACACCTTGTTGTATTTTGATTTAAACAAGAGCAACAAGAAAGTGGTCTTGTTTAAATCGGATGAGTACCTGTATTACGCTTTACTTAAACCTGACGAAACGATAGAATTTTATTACCCACAACCCTTTTATGACGAAACAAAAGAAAATTATGTTTACGGAAATTTCACGTATGATTCTGACGACAAAACACTAAAATTTAAAAACAAAGATGCGGAGTACATACTCTATGAAACAGACAACAGCATTGGCATTAAAATACTAACAAACGGAAAAACCTATGATATGAAAGGAAATTACGAAACTAACATTGGTTCTTTAACAAAACTGAGAACCGTAAAACTACTTAATGTGCTTCATGATAATTATTAGAAAACATATCGTTTTATGGTTGATGTTACTATCAATTGTTTCTTTCTACGGTCAGAACCTACCACCGTTTACAAGTTTAGATTCCGACACCTTAACTTGGGTTGATAAAAATGGGGTAAACCTTTTGCTTTTAGAAACATCGGACATAATTACTGATGCCAACACCAATCTTCGTTCTAAAAACCTTCAGGCAACCCATTGGCTTAAAAAAGAGGGACAATTAATACATCATTGGTCTTATCAAGATGAGATCACAGAATGCCCTGTTGATTTAGAAATGAAATTTTTAGCTGCACCTCAATTTTCTGATTTAAATAATGATGGTATTTACGAAATATGGATGATGATACAAAAAGCATGTAAAGGAGATATCAGTCCATCATTAGTTGAAGTGATAATGGTTGACGAACGTAAAGCAAAGTATTTTTTAACAGCCGAAGAGCAACTAATTTTTCCTAACGGAACCATTTACGGCGGATCTTACGATTTAGAAGATTTTACTGAATTACCCATACACTATCAAGAATATGCTGTTACTTACCTTTTACAGCATTACAAAAACAAATTTTAATAAACCATTAAAATGAAAAAAGGAATTTTAATTTTAATAAGCAGTATGTGTTTTCAGCTTTCAGCTCAGGAAACCTCTTTACCCACTCAAATATCAATAGATGATGCCCAAAAAATAAGACGACACTTAGCATTAAACTACAGAATTCCAACTGCTGCGATAAATGATTCCATAAAAATCATTAATTACAACATCACTTTTACAATTAATGAAGAAGGGCGCATTATTAATCCTAAAATAGCCAACAACGAAAACTCATGTACACCATGTGAAAAAGAGCTGTTAAGAGTTATAAAAAACGCACCAACGGTTACACCAGCAATTTTAAATGATCAAAAAATAAAATTGCTTTACAGTTTACCTTTTAAAATTACCTTAGATTAATTAGCTTCCACCCAAATACTTTGTGTTTCGGTAGCATTTAAAATAGGGATATTTAGCACACTTCTAAAATGTTTAGCTTTTTCAAAAGCATCATCTTTTTTATACGATTTATAAAAAGTAACGTAGTTATTACCCTGATAAAAAACATTAATTAAATAAATTTCATCACTCATTACAGTCGTTGCCGATGTTACACTGATAGCCTTTTTCTCTGTCGTTTTAAAAACAGAAATATAATCAAACGTTGGCATAACCTTCCATTTGCCTATGTGTATACCAAAAACCGATTTTATATTTCGATACCTCATTTGATCAAAATCAATTTGTGAACCTTCAGTCATTAAAAAATTAAATCCAATAACGGTAATAATCAATCCAAAAAACAAACTGACGTAGAGAAAAAAATACAATCCTGCAAAAAACAAAAGCAACGCGATGAAATATTTTGTAAACGGAATTTTCTTTAAATAAATAAGTTTATTCATTATAATTATGTTAATATATTCCAAATATACATAATTTTATGTAACTTTATTCTGCTAACAAAATACTCCTCATAATTATGAAAAAAGATCAGTTAAAAAAGAAACTAAAAGACCAAAACAAACAACTTAAAAAGCAAAAATCTATTATTAAATCGTATCAAATTCTTTTAGAAGATTACGAAGAATTGGCAAAACGACTTAAAAAAAGTATTAAACGATTAGAAAACCTGGTTGAAGAAGTAGAACTTGAAGAAGAATTAACCGATGAAGAGTTAGATGAGTTAATGCGTCACTTTGAAGATGAAGATGAAGTAGAAAACGAAGACAACCACCAAGAGCAGAAAAATCAAAAATCATAAAATCCTCTTAACCAAGAGGATTTGGTTTAAATAAAAGGGAATAGAATGTTTATCATTTTGTAAATTTGTATATACAAGATTGACAAAAATGGAACAGCTAAATTTAAAGCCGATTGAACGTGTAAAAACGATTTCGAAGAAAGATTTTCTGGAAAAATACGTCAAAACACAAACTCCGGTAGTTGTAGAACAACTTACTAACGATTGGCCAGCTTACGATAAGTGGCATTTAAACTATATCAAAAATATTGCAGGTGATAAAGTAGTACCTTTATATGATGACCGACCGGTACGCGCAGAAGACGGATTTAACGAAGCGCACGCTACCATGAAAATGAGCGACTATATTAAGCTTTTAGAAAAAGAGCCCACCAATTATCGTATTTTTTTGTACAATATCATGAAAGAAGTGCCCACCCTTAAAAATGATTTTAAGTGGCCAAATATCGGATTGCGGTTAGTTAAACAACTGCCTATGTTGTTTTTTGGTGGTGAAAACTCAAAGGTTTTTATGCACTTTGATATAGATTACAGCAATATATTGCATTTTCATTTTCATGGAAAAAAACGTTGCATTATCTATCCGCCCAACCAAACACCATACTTATACAAAGTACCACACTCTTTAATTTGTAGAGAAGATATTGATTTTGATCATCCCGATTTTGAAAAATTCCCTGCTTTAAAACAAGCTCAAGGATATGTTTGTGAGTTAAATCACGGTGAAATGATGTACATGCCCGAAGGTTACTGGCACTATATGAAATATTTAACACCAAGTTTTTCTATGAGTTTAAGAGCATTACCTCGAAATCCAAAGTTTTTATTAAAAGCCGCATATAACGTTGCAATAATGCGTCATTTCGATAATTTTATGCGTAAACAAAAAGGTCAGGCATGGATAGATCACAAAAACGAGCGCGCCATTATAGAAACTCATAAACGATTAGGAATTCTATAATGAATGAAAATGGATTGTCAGTAGCAGATGCTACCAAAAAGTTAGAATATTATTGTTCGTACCAAGACCGGTGTTATAAAGAAGTTATTGCCAAACTTAAATCGTTAGGAATGTACCAAACCGCCATAGATCATATTATTGATCATTTGGTAGCACATAAGTTTTTAGACGAAGCCCGTTTTGCAAAAAGCTTTGCCCGTGGTAAGCATAAATTTAAACATTGGGGCAAACATCGCATAGAGCAAGAGCTTAAGTTTAGAGAAATTTCGGCATACAATATAAAAAACGCCTTAAAAGAAATAGAAACCGACTATTTAAGCAACTTTTATAACTTAGCCGACAAGAAATGGAACAGCATAACCGAAAGTTCTTTACAAAAGAAAAAGCAAAAGTTTTTTGATTTTCTTATGCGTAAAGGTTACGAAACCAACCTTATTTACGAATACCTACAAAATTTACAATAACACTTGCTTTTGAGTAAGTGTTTTTCTTTTCGGGCAATCCCTTCCGCTTCGCTGCAGGTCGGGCTTTCACGAGTCGCTTTTGTTCGCAAGCTTACAAAGAGCTCCAACAAACGCTCTATCCCTATTGCGTCTTTCACCTTAAGGATTTTTAGAACTTTGTAGGTTTTAGAAATAAAATCTCCAGTGAAAACGTTTAATGTTTAAGGTTTAAAGTTGGACGTTGGGTTGTTGGGTTACATGAAGAGGATATTTATTTAAAATCCGTAAATACCCGTGTAATATGTGGAGAAAATATTTAAATTTTAAGGTTTAAGGTTCGATAGTAGCAGTTGTTTGTTCAACTTAAAATATCCGTGTAATTTGTATTAAAAGTTCTCGATACACTTCACTTTGTTTCGTTACTCGAACGGACGAACTATTGCGTC
>JAHAYQ010000099.1 GCA_018384465.1 Myroides sp.
GTATATAAATAATTTATAATTGAAAGTATTTGATATTTTTAAATACTTTTGTTCTAAAATAAATAGAATTAATAAAATAGCGATTATGAAAAAAATAATGATGTTGGCTGTAGTTTCTCTAAGTGTTATGGCTTGTAATAAAGAAACAGCTACACCTGCTACAACAGAAACAGCAACTCAAAAATCTGGTGATTTTAAAACAGCTTATATCGATACAGAGCGTTTGATGAAAGAATATCAAGAGTTCAAAGATTTTGAATCAAAATTTAAATCAATGTCTGAACGCATGCAAAGCGAATTAGATAGAGATATGAAAAAGTTTCAAAACGATGTTTTAGATCTTCAGAAAAATGCGCAATCTAAAGGAATGGAATGGGCACAAAACCGCCAAGTCGAATTAGAACGTCGCCAACAGACCTTAGCGCAGAAAGAACAAAATTTTATGCAGAAATTTCAAGAAGAAAGTGCTGTAGAGCGAGATTCGATGGTTTCAAGCATGAAAAACTTTATTAAAGATTATAGTAAAGGTAAAGGATACGATTATGTATTTGGAACAGGCGATGCAGCTACGGTTTTATTTGCTAAAGATGAATACGACTTAACGCAAGATGTTTTAGATTTACTTAATAAAAATTACGAAGAGAAAACAGGTAAAAAAGTAGAAGAACCTAAAAAAGAGGAAGCTAAGAAATAAGCTACTTTACCATATAGAATAGAACCTACAAGTTAATCAGCTTGTAGGTTTTTTTATGGAACTTTAAAGAGCATACCACATTTTTTATTAGCAGCATTTTTTATATATTTATAGCATGACAGCAGAAGCACAATTAGTTTTACAATACATACAGCACACCAATAAAAATGTTTTTTTAACCGGTAAAGCAGGTACGGGTAAAACTACGTTGCTTAAAAAAATTTTAGAAACAACTCATAAAAATACGGTGGTGGTAGCACCCACGGGTATTGCTGCTTTAAATGCAGGTGGTGTAACCATACATTCCTTTTTTCAATTGCCTTTTGCTTCGTACATTCCTTCATCTGATTTTAAAAACGATGCTAACGGAATGTATTTTGAAACAAAAACAAGCATCACTCGTCATTTTAAAATGAACAAAATAAAACAGGCACTGATACGCAATTTAGAATTGTTGGTTGTTGATGAAGTGTCTATGTTGCGTGCCGATATATTAGATGCCATGAACGAAATGTTACAGTTTGTTCGTCGTTCTAAAGAACCATTTGGTGGAGTTCAAGTTCTTTTTATCGGAGATTTGTGGCAATTACCCCCGGTTATCAAATCAAGTGAATGGCAAACGTTGAAACAGTTCTATCAAGGCATTTACTTTTTTCATGCGTGGGCTTTACAATCCGTTCAAATGGTATATATCGAATTACAAAAAATCTACCGTCAAGATGATACCCGGTTTGTAGATCTTTTAAATAATTTTAGAACCAATTCTTGTACCAATAGCGATTTTGAATTGCTAAACAAACAAGTCAATACTAATTTTAATGTAGATACCCAGAAAGGCTACATTACTTTAACCACGCACAACCGTAAAGCCGATGAAATAAACGACCAGGAATTAGCAAAAATTAAAAGTCAGGAATTTGTATTTCTACCTGAAATAATTGGAGATTTTCCAGAAAAAATTTATCCTTTAGAACCTGAATTACTGTTGAAAAAAGGAGCGCAAGTAATGTTCGTTAAAAACGATCTCAATTTTGAAAAGCGTTATTACAATGGAAAAATTGGTTTCGTGTCATATGTTAGCGCAAATGAAATTGAAGTGTTTCTACCTGATGATGGTATTAAAATCGAAGTGGAAAAATACGAATGGCAAAACGTTCGCTATACCATCAATGAGCAAACCAAAGATATAGAGGAAGAAGTTTTAGGAACATTTGTGCAATATCCTTTAAAATTAGCGTGGGCAATTACCGTACATAAATCACAAGGATTAACCTTTGACAAAGCCGTATTAGATATCAACGATGTATTCATGAGCGGTCAGGCGTACGTTGCTTTGTCACGTTTACGCAGCCTAGACGGCTTAGTTTTAAGCAAACCAGTGGCTATAAAACAGATAGATGCCGATCAGGATATTGTAGCATTTGCAGCTAAAAATAAGCATCTCAATAACGAAGATGGATTATTACAAGCTAAATTAGAATATTTATGGTTACAAATAAAGGATACCTACGATTGGATTTTCGCCCACAAACAATTCAGAGAATGGATACAAACCTGGGTAAACGACAAAAAATCTCCTCGAAAAATTTATGATCCATGGGCTATGAAACAAGAGCGCCTTTTAGAACAGCTTACGAAATTTGGTACCAAATTTTTACAAGAAATTTACCTTTTATTTACCGCTGCTGATTTTCGTGCAGACTATCTTATAAACAGATTAAATAAAGCCTACAGCTATTTTTATCCCAAATTAGACGAATTGGCGTATGACACGTTGTTTGTGTTAGAACAATCTAAAAAAAAGAAGGGTTTTGTTTTGTTTTCCGAACAGTTATCGATTTTTGAAGAGCAACATATCAAAATTATTTTAAAGTTGATTAAAACGCATAAAATGATACAACTTTTCAAAGATGGGAACGATTTTAATAAAAAGGAAATAAATGGACATGAAGTTACGGCTTATCGGTTAAATCATTTAACAGCTATTAAAGAAATATTGCGAACGCAAATTTTTGAAGAAGAAACCGATGTTATTGATGAAAAAATTGCTAAAACTTCCAAAATAAGTACTTACGATAAAACTTTTCAATTGTGGCAGCAAAAGCAAACTATGAAACAAATTGCCGAAGCCCGCAAATTATCTCTACAAACTATTGCGCAGCACATTGGTAAATTAGTAGTTGAAGGCAAAATTGATGTGACTGAAGTATTGCCGCAAAAGAAAATTTTAATTCTTCAAAAATTATTCGAAGAAGGGCAGGGCAGTACCCTAACTGAAATAAAAGCAGAAGCACCTGATGATATTACATGGGATGATCTAAGGATTTTTAAAGCTTATTTTGAAATGGAAAATTCACGCAAAGAAATTACTAAGCAATCGCTATAATGATATATTTATTTATATGCACAACCGTTTGAATTGGCTTGTTGAACCTCCCAGCTATTAATTGAGGATACAGTTTTAAATCTTCAAAATTTATAAGTGAAAGGCTTTGTGAAAAATATCTTTAATTCCTACGATTGTTATATTATCAAAAGATTGGTGGTTCCTAAAAATAATTATAATATTGTAGATAAATTAATTAATTGAGTTGTGGAAAAATTGAGAAATATTGTTGGTTTAGTTGTAGAACAATACCTTTCTCTGAAAAATCACTGATTTACTTTCTTCTTTTTATCCATTTGTATATCTCAAACCACAAAACTGAAGTCGCAGCAATTAAAAATGTCATTCCTAATTCCGGGATGTTTAATCCGGTTACGTGAAAGAAACCGGCAAATATCGGTATGTACAATATGGCGAAAAGCAATATCAAAGTTGCTCCGATGATCACTGGAAATAAACGGTTTTTGTATTTGAAACTCTCAAACATACTGTAAACAAATGAACGATTAACCAGACTCAAAAACACATTCGCAAAAATCAAGGT
>JAHAYQ010000103.1 GCA_018384465.1 Myroides sp.
TCGTCACGGTTAGAATAAGCGGCTACCATAAAAAGCTGACCTACCTTTTCATTAAATGACATTTGCTGATAAACACTATCTACCCATTTTTCAGGTGTTTGGTATTTAGTTTTTGGCTGCGCAAAGAGTATAAAAGGAGTAAATAATAAGGCTACCCAAATTTTTTTCATAACTGTATAAGATAAAACATCCTCAAAAATAAACTTTTGAGGATGAATTATGAAATGTATCTTATTAAAGTTTGTTTAAAAGTTACAAACAATTTTTTATAACTTAATAAAAGATTCTATAACCTCTTCGTCATTGCCATCTCCGTCAACATCGATAAGACGCTTTAATTTTAGAGTAGTATTTGATTTTTCTATAATTGTTCCTCCTTGGAAAAAATTAGATCCTAAAAATTTTAATTCGTTATTTATAACATTGTATGAACCATAATATTTTTCTGACAAGCACGGTGGTTCTGGTGTTGAATGTGGTTGAATATCAGATTCGTAATAATTTACAATTTCAAAAGAGTTAAATTCATTTAATTGTAAATAATCGTTTCCGCAAGATGTATGACCATCATATGGTATGTTTTCACCATTAATGCTTATTTGGGAAGGCATCCATTTACCTACCAACACATCTACTTCGTTATCGTCATCGCACGCCACAATTATTGACGAAATTGCTAAAATTGCTAAAATCTTTTTCATATTTTTTTAAATAGTTACGCCTAAATAGTTACTTGGTGTAATTTGTTTTAATTCGTTTTTAACCTCTTCATTCACTTGTAAAGAATCAATAAACGCATGAATAGATTGTTGGTTAATAACATTATTTGTACGAGTAAGATCTTTTAAAGCTTCGTAGGGATTAGGATATGCTTCTCTGCGCAAAATAGTTTGTATAGCTTCTGCTACCACTGCCCAGTTTTTTTCTAAATCTTGAGCAAATTGTGCTTCGTTTAACAATAATTTATTCAGTCCTTTTAAAGTAGCTTCAAAAGCAATAAGGGTATGCCCAAAAGGTACACCAACATTTCTTAAAACGGTGCTATCGGTTAAATCACGTTGTAAGCGAGAAATTGGTAATTTTGCTGCTAAATGTTCTAAAATAGCGTTGGCTATTCCTAAGTTCCCTTCAGAATTTTCAAAATCAATTGGGTTTACTTTATGTGGCATAGCAGAAGATCCTACTTCGCCTGCTTTAATTTTTTGTTTGAAATATTCCATGGAAACATACGTCCAAATGTCACGGTCTAAATCAATAATAATGTTATTAATTCGCTTTAAACCGTCAAAAAAAGCTGCAAAATGATCGTAATGTTCAATTTGAGTTGTTGGGAAAGAATGTTTTAAGCCCAAGACACCTTCTACAAAGTTTTCTCCAAATAATCTCCAATCATTTTGGGGATAAGCAATTTTATGTGCGTTAAAATTTCCTGTTGCACCTCCAAATTTAGCTGCAAAAGGAATGTTATTTAACAAACGTAATTGCTCTTCTAAACGAACAACAAAAACTAAAATTTCTTTTCCTAAACGTGTTGGCGATGCAGGTTGACCGTGAGTTCGAGCTAACATTGGCACATTTTTCCACTCAATACTTAACTCTTTTAACTTATTAATTAAAGTTAAAAAAGTAGGCATATATACCTTTTCAAAAGCATCTTTCGTAGATAAAGGGATAGCCGTATTGTTGATGTCTTGTGACGTTAAGCCAAAATGGATAAACTCTTTATATTCTTGTAATCCTAATTGATCGAATTTATGTTTGATAAAATACTCTACAGCTTTTACATCATGATTTGTGGTTTTTTCGGTGTTTTTAATCCAAAGGGCATCATCCGTAGAAAAATCGATATAAATTTTACGTAAATCGGCAAACAAATCCTTTGATACAGTAGATAATTGCGGTAAAGGTAATTCGCACAATGCAATGAAGTATTCAATTTCAACCAATACACGGTATTTGATGAGTGCTTCTTCCGAAAAAAAATCTGCTAATGGGGCTGCTTTTGATCTATAACGTCCGTCTATCGGCGAAATAGCATTTAATTCTGTCAACATAAATAGAGTAAATATTTATTAAGGAACAAATATACTGAGGTTTTAGAGTTTAAAAAAACTTATTTTTTCAAAAGAAACTCCTTTCATTTTGTCATTGAAAGTAATTCATTTGCTTCTTTTAAAATAATAGCTTTGCGTTTTTCTGTGAATTTAAAATGATCTAATAATACGGGATTTTTCACCAATTCTCGCACTAAAATGCAGTTTTTAGATAATAATATTTGTTCTTCCTTTTTAGTAAGCTTGGTTAAACAAGTCACTGGATATAATCCTTGCCGATCGGTTAATCTTTTTATGCTATGATCTTCCGGATAGTTCCAGCTAATTAAATTTATGTGGTAACATTCTGCAAAAGCAATACTATCTGTAGTAAAAAAAGCATTGGTTATCAAGTAACCCCGAACGGGCTTAAAAGGTCTATTAAAAAAGGTAAACTCCTTGCCTTTCAAATCGTTAAATCTCGATAAAAAATACATAGGTGTTGTTACGCTTATTTTAGCATCAATATCATTTCTAAACTTACATTCACAAACTATATCAGTTTCTTTGTTAGAAATTACTACATCTACTTCGTGACTTACGGAAGATTTTCCAATCAAAGTTTGGCTAGTTACAGTATCATTTCCTTGAACTTCAAAAATTTTCGCAACCCATTTTTCAAAATAAAATCCATCGGGACCCAAACGTTGTAATGCACGCTTTAAACTATAACGTGCGGCTATAGACGATCGAATTTTTTTTAACAACTTAAAAGCTTTTTCATAAAGCTCTTTAGTAGATATGCCATTGTAAATCTCTTGCTCTATTTGATCGCAAATACGATCGGCGTCTTCCTTATCTGCACCAGAGTTTATTAATGACCTTCTTAAGCTTTCTTTTGAAAACGGAGCTCTTTCTCCTGATTGCTTTGTTATTACAACACTCATATTTATTTTTATTTTTTGCCTAAGCGTTCATGGACGAATTCAATTTGAGTTTTTCCGTGTGGTTTTGGGGTACCATCGGCATCCAAATTTACCATTGTAATTTTATCAACAGTTATAATGGTTTCATGTGTCAT
>JAHAYQ010000112.1 GCA_018384465.1 Myroides sp.
ATTTATAGATAATAATTTAAAAAATAGATATTCTTTTTTTGTTAAATTTAGTTAAAATAGTTATATTTGATATATAATATAAATACCCATTTTTTATGAAAAAAAATACCTTATTCCTTTTTTTGCTCTTTTAGGAAGCACAGCAGTAAATGCACAACAAAATTTACCTTTCAATGAATCTTTTATTCCTGTTGATGGTAGTTCAGGTACTTTTCCAACTGGGTGGATTAATAATACTGATAACCCTGTTGTAGTTTTAAATTCTGATGTTAATGCATACAGCGGAACAGATGATTCTGGCTCGGCAATGTTTAATCTTTATAATTCAGCAGGTTTAACCGAGTTAACCTTAACGTCACCTACTTTAGATAATGAAGAAAATACTTTAAAATTAACATTTGATTTTGCTGCGGCAGTTTACCACCAAGGTCCCGCATTTTTACCTCAAACTTATGCACAAGACCGTTTCCAAATTTTAGCTTCAACTGATGGAGGAACTACATTTACACTAGTTAAAGATTATTTAATAGGAGATACGGGAGAATTAAATACTGGAGGTGTAAAAATAAATCAAATTTATTTTAGCCCAGCTGATGATTAATGGGTAACAAAGACAGTTAGCTTACCAGCAGGCACAAATAAAGTATTATTCAAAGGTTTTAGACCATCTGCAAATGTAAACGGAAAGATGGCTTATCTTGACAATGTAAACTTTGAAATATGTACTACTGAAATACCTGTAGGTGATGAAGTACAATTCAATGCTGCCTATGAAACGTTAGCTGATTTAAATGTTACAGGTACTAATTTAACTTGGTACAGTGATGCAGAATTAACAGAGGAAATACCTGACACTACTCCTTTAGTAGACGGAACAATTTACTATGTTACATCAACTGTGGATGATTGCGAAGGCAGTGCTTTATCTATCTTTTTTGATGAAGCGGCAGCTTCAGTAGATACCTTTTTATTATCACAAATACGTGTGTATCCTAACCCAACGTCTGATGTAATAAATATTACTGGCATTGAACATATAGACGGACTTAAGCTTTATGATTTAACTGGAAAATTAATCATGAGTACATCAAAACTTCAATTTTCAGTACAACACTTACAATCTGGTGTTTACTTACTAGAGATGAAATTAGGTGAAACAACTAAAACGGAAAAAATTGTTATTAAATAAAAAAAATGGTTTGAGTTTTTCAAACCATTTTTTTGTTTTTGATTAAGCCATGATTCATGATCTATTGTTTATATTTGCAGCTTGTAAACTACAAATATGAAATTCGATTTACTTCACACAGATATACATTCTAAAGCTAGGGCAGGAGTGATTACTACCGACCACGGCACCATAGAAACCCCTATATTTATGCCGGTGGGCACCGTTGCGACTGTTAAAGGCGTGCATCAACGCGAATTAAGAGAGGATATTAATCCGGATATTATTCTCGGAAATACCTACCATTTATATTTGCGTCCGAAAACTGAAATTTTAGAAAAAGCAGGTGGTTTGCACAAATTTATGAATTGGGATCGAAATATATTGACCGATTCAGGCGGATTTCAAGTATATTCCTTATCAGGCAGAAGAAAAATTAAAGAAGAAGGCGTAAAATTTAAATCGCATATTGATGGTTCTTATCACTTCTTTTCACCTGAAAACGTAATGGAAATTCAACGTACCATTGGTGCAGATATCATTATGGCTTTTGATGAGTGTACGCCTTATCCATGCGATTATCGTTATGCTCAACGATCTATGCACATGACCCATCGTTGGTTAGATCGCTGCATCAATCATTTAGAAAAAGTACCTACCAAATATGGTTATAATCAAGCATTTTTCCCTATAGTTCAAGGGTCTACTTATAAAGATCTTCGAGCGCAATCGGCCGAATATATTGCCAATGCCGGTGCAGTAGGTAATGCAATTGGGGGCTTATCTGTAGGTGAGCCTGCTGAAGAAATGTACGAAATGTGCGAAGTGGTAACCAATATCTTACCAAAAGAAAAACCCAGATACCTAATGGGCGTAGGAACACCTATTAATATTTTAGAAAACATAGCCTTAGGTATTGATATGTTTGATTGTGTAATGCCGACACGAAATGCACGAAACGGTATGTTGTTTACTTCGGAAGGTATGATCAACATCAAAAATAAAAAATGGGCGGATGATTTTAGTCCTATTGATCCTATGGGAATTACATGGGTAGATACCGAATATTCTAAAGCTTATTTACGACATTTATTTGTAGCAGATGAATACCTTGGCAAACAAATTGCTACCATTCACAACTTAGGATTTTACATGTGGTTGGTACGCGAAGCACGTCAGCAAATTTTAGCTGGTACGTTTTATGCATGGAAAGAAAAAATGGTAAAACAAATGGCTACCCGATTATAATATTTGGATGAAAATTATTGATTGGTACATATTAAAAAGGTATTTAGGCACATTCTTCGTAATGATTATGCTTTTTATACCTATTGGAATTGTTATTGATGTAGCTGAAAAAATCAATAAAATCTTAGAAAACGACATTCCTTTAGCTGATGTTTTAAGATATTATGCCGATTTTACGGTGTATTTTGCTAATATGTTGTTTCCCATTTTTTTGTTTATATCCATCATTTGGTTTACCTCAAAATTAGCAAGCAATACGGAGATTGTAGCTATTTTAAGTTCGGGCATTTCTTATACGCGTTTTTTAAGACCTTATATTGTAGGAGCTACTTTTATATCTTTATTTGCTCTTTTAATGGGATTTTTCATCGTTCCAAAAGCAAGTTTGGGTTATAACGATTTTAGATATAAATATTTAAAACGGAAAGAAGTTCGCGAAACTCAAAATGTCTTTAAACAAATCAGCGAAAATGAATTTATTTATGTAAGCAATTTTAGTTACAGTACTAAAACTGGTTACAACTTTACCTTAGAAGCATTTGATGGAATTGATTTAAAATCGAAAATAGAAGCCAGTAGAATTGTTTTTAACGACAGTACTAAAGATTACACCTTATACAATTATCAAATGCGAATTGTTGGTGAAAAAGACGACAAAATTGAAAAAGAGCCCGAAAAAACCATGAAATTCGATTTTGATGTAGATGATTTAACTCCGGCAATTTACGCAGCAGAAACGATGACTCTTTCTGAATTGAATCAATTTATAGAAAAAGAAAAAATGCGTGGTTCATCAAACATCAATGCCTATATGGTGGTGAAGTATAAAAAATACAGTGTGCCGGTTTCGGCTTTTATCCTAACAATTATTGCGGTTGCTGTTTCATCTATGAAGCGTAGAGGAGGAATGGGAGTGAACCTTGCTTTAGGCATTGGATTGGCATTTACCTATATCTTTTTCGATAAAATATTTGGTACTTTGGCAGAAGCATCCAGTATCAATCCGTTGTTTGCCGTGTGGTTTCCTAACATTGTTTTTGGCATATTAGCTGTTTATCTTTTAAACAATGCAAAACGTTAACTTAAAAAATCACTTACATCTTCATTTAATTGTTTTTATTTGGGGATTTACCGCCATATTAGGTCAGCTAATTACCTTACAAGCTTTACCATTAGTTTTTACACGAATTGGTATTGGAGTATTGGTTATTTTAGGCTTTCTTTTGATAAAGAAGAAAAGCTTGGCAATTGCACCACGTGATATGATTCGTTTTTTTATTTTTGGTTTTGTAATTGCCATTCATTGGTTAACTTTTTTCCATGCCATTAAAATTTCGAATATATCCATTACTTTAGCATGTATATCTACGGGAGCTTTTTTTACCTCTATTTTAGAGCCTTTATTTTATAAGCGCAAATTTATTTTGTACGAAGTGCTGTTGGGGTGCTTAGTAGTTGGTGGTTTACTATTAATTTTTCAGTTTGAAACGCAATACAAATTAGGAATCGCTGTAGCTTTACTATCAGCTTTTTTGTCGGCCTGTTTCTCGCTTATCAACGGAAAATTAGCTCATTCGTATGATAGTGTAGTCATTAGTTTTTATGAATTATTGGGTGGATTATTCATTTTGGCTTGTTTTCTACTATATCAAGATGGATTTACTGCGGCTAATTTCAATTTTCAACCTTATGATTATCTATGGTTAGGCATTTTAGGGTCCATCTGTACCGCTTATCCATTTATTGCAACTATTGATATAATGAAGTATTTATCGCCTTATACGGTAATGCTAACCATTAAT
Source organism: Myroides sp. (assembly GCA_018384465.1). Classification (GTDB taxonomy): domain Bacteria; phylum Bacteroidota; class Bacteroidia; order Flavobacteriales; family Flavobacteriaceae; genus Flavobacterium. The sequence goes on from JAHAYQ010000112.1 coordinate 4,219, forward strand.
TTAGAACCTATTTACGGAATTTTATTAGCTGTGATACTTTTTAAAGACCAAGAAAAAATGACAACAGCTTTTTATTTAGGAGCATTCATTATATTATTCACAGTGCTATTAAATGCATATTTTAAAAATCGAAAAAAAGCTATGATATAATTAAAAGCATTATATTTGTAGCTACAAAAACATACAAACAACAAGGTTTATGGAGTATTTAGATTTCGAGTTACCTATAAAGGAGTTGAACGAACAGTTAGACAAATGTCAGATAATTGGGCAAGAGTCTGATGTGGATGTTACCGAAACTTGTAAAAATATTGAAAACAAATTAGAAGAAAAAAAGAAAGAGATATACGGCAATTTAAATGCTTGGCAACGCGTGCAATTATCGCGTCATCCCAATCGTCCGTATACATTAGACTATATTAAAGCCCTGTGCGGAGATACTTTTTTAGAGCTTTTCGGCGATAGAGGAGTAAAGGATGATAAAGCAATGATTGGCGGTTTAGGTAAAATTGGCGATCAGTCGTTTATGTTCATCGGTCAGCAAAAGGGTACAAATACCAAAACCCGTCAGTACCGCAATTTTGGTATGGCAAACCCTGAAGGATATCGTAAAGCGTTGCGTTTAATGCGCATGGCAGAAAAATTTAATGTGCCAATTGTTACTTTTGTAGATACTCCGGGAGCATATCCTGGCTTAGAAGCAGAAGAACGTGGACAAGGGGAAGCTATTGCACGGAACATTTTTGAAATGTTCCGTATAAAAGTACCTATCATCGTGATTATTGTTGGTGAAGGAGCGTCGGGTGGTGCTTTGGGAATAGGTGTAGGAGATAAAGTTTTTATGTTAGAAAACACTTGGTATTCAGTGATTTCTCCAGAGTCGTGCTCTTCTATTTTATTCCGTAGTTGGGAATATAAAGAAATAGCTGCAGATGCTTTAAAATTGACATCGGTTGATATGAAAAAAAATAATTTAATCGATGATATTATTCCAGAACCTTTAGGTGGTGCACATTACGATCGTGAAACTACTTTTGAAACAGTAAAAAACACTATTGTAAAAACCTATGCAGCATTATCAAAGAAAAATATTGATAAGCTTTTAATTGAACGTATGGAAAAGTACGAAAATATGGGAGAATTTTC
>JAHAYQ010000114.1 GCA_018384465.1 Myroides sp.
CTCGAATGTATTAATCCAAGGAAATGTTGAAACGTTAGAAGGATACGATAAAGTGTAGCATGATGTAAAAATCACTCGTATTCGTAAAGTAGAATCAAAAAAAGACGGAACATTATATCAAATTGTTTTAGATCACACGCCGTTCTATCCAGAAGGTGGAGGTCAAGTAGGAGACAAAGGAGTTTTAGTTTCGGCTAATGAATCGATTGAAATCATCGATACAAAAAAAGAAAACAACTTAATTCTACATTTTACAAAACAATTACCTGAAAATTTAGAAACTACATTTGTTGCTAAAGTAAACACCGATTTACGCAACAAATCTTCTAAAAACCACTCGGCAACACACTTGTTACACCAAGCGTTACGTACAATTTTAGGAACTCATGTAGAGCAAAAAGGATCTTTAGTAGCACCTAATTATTTACGTTTCGATTTCTCTCATTTTTCTAAAGTGACAGAAGAAGAATTACAACAAGTTGAAGCTTTTGTAAATGCTCGTATTGCGGAACAATTGCCATTAATCGAACGCAGAGCTATTCCGTTTAATCAAGCGGTTGAAGAAGGTGCTATGGCTTTATTCGGTGAAAAATACGGTGATGTAGTTCGTGCGATTAAGTTTGGTGAATCTATGGAATTATGTGGAGGAATTCACGTACAAAATACAGCCGATATTTGGTCGTTCAAAATTGTATCTGAAAGCGCAGTTGCGGCAGGAATACGTCGTATTGAAGCGATTTCTGGTGATGCCGTTCGTGCGTTTTACCAAAACCAAGAGTCTACATTAAAAGACATTAAAGAGGCGTTGAAAAATCCTCAAGATACCATGAAGGCTGTTCATTCGTTACAAGATGAAAACGCCAAATTGAAAAAACAAGTTGAGCAATTATTGAAAGAGAAAGCAAAAAGCTTAAAAGGTGATTTGTTGGCTCAAGTAGAAGAAATCAATGGCGTGAAATTCTTAGCAAAACAAGTAGATTTAGATGCTACGGGAGCGAAAGATTTAGCTTACGAAATTGGTGGAACAGCAGAAAACTTCTTTATTTTGTTTGGAACAGTAAACGAAGGTAAACCAATGCTTACAGCTTATGTTTCTAAAGAAATCGTTGAAAGCAAAGGATTAAATGCCGGGCAAATTGTTCGTGAGTTAGGAAAACACATCCAAGGTGGTGGTGGTGGACAAGCGTTCTTTGCTACAGCCGGAGGTAAAAATCCTGATGGTATGGCAGATGCAATTGCAAATGCGGTGAATTTTTTGAAATAAAGATTAAAAATAAATGGTTTGTCATGCTGAACTTGTTTCAGCATCTCATAAAGTTGTTATAATTTAAAAGAGGAAATGCAAATTTCCTCTTTTTCTTTTAAAGTCTAATTTGTAACTTTATAATAAAAGCTAAGTGTTATGAGATATGTAGTTATTGTAGCGTACCGTGTTTTTCCTACACAACGCGAAACGTTTTTTAATTTGGTAACAAAAGAAGCCGATGCCTTGGTACAAAACGAATTGGGAACCTTGCATGTGACCAATATGTTAGATCAAACCGATTTAAATAAGTTTTTAAATTTGAAAATATTTGAATCCCAAGAAGCTTACGAAGAACATAAAAAAGGTACAATTTTAAAAGCCTTTTTAAAGGAAGTCGATGAATTGTTAATAGAAGGTCCAACAGTGATTTTTGAAGGAATTCACATGTATTCGTGCGATGATTATACTTTAGAACAAAAAAGTGGCGAAGATATGAGCGCATATTTTCGTAGATAAGCTGTATTTTTGTAAAAACAACAACATGCAGCTACAAACCATTGTTCCTATAAAGTCATTAGAAAATAAAATCAATTATCACTCCAAAATTGTAAGTGTAGGTAGTTGTTTTGCGGTTAATATGGCAGAACGCTTTCGGCAGTTTCAATTTCAAAATTCCGTTAATCCTTTTGGGATTTTATTTCATCCGGTTGCCATTGCCAAGTTGATTGATTTTGCTTTGAACGATAAAACGTTTACAAGTGAAGATGTTTTTTTACATAACGAAATTTGGAGCAGTTTCGATGCACATTCCGATCTGAATGAATTGGAACAAGAAGATATTGTTGAAACTCTAAATGTTAAAATACTTCAATTTAAACAAGCAGTTCAAACAGCAACTCATTTTGTGCTTACATTTGGCACAGCGTGGGTGTATCGTCATGTCGAAAAAAATCAGTTGGTAGCAAATTGTCATAAAATCCCTCAAAAACAATTCAACAAAGAGCTATTATCGGTAGTAGAATGTCAAGTAGCGATGGATGCGATTGAAAAAGGTATCCGACGTTTAAATCCAACCATTCAAATCATTTATACCATTTCGCCCGTTAGGCATATTAAAGATGGTTTTGTAGAAAATCAACGCAGCAAAGCACATTTAATTGCGGCATTGCACGGGCATTTAGAAAACAATCAGATCAATAATTATTATTTCCCGTCGTATGAATTGGTAATGGATGAATTAAGAGATTATCGTTTTTATGGCAAAGATTTACTTCATCCCAACGAATTGGCCATTGATTATATTTGGAATAAATTTTTGGAACATGCGGTTGATGCAAATGCGGTCGGGAC
>JAHAYQ010000117.1 GCA_018384465.1 Myroides sp.
AATTAAATAAAAAACGGTGAGCTAAGAAGGCTCACCGTTTTTGTTTTCGTTAAGTTGGGCAAACAGTACATCTTGAATGTCTGATGCGCTTGGTAGTTCAAATACTTCTAGACCAAAATAAGGAACTACTGCAATTACATGGTCAAAAATATCTGCCATTATTCCTTCGTATTCTGCCCACACAATAGAATTTGCAAAGGTGTATAATTCAATAGGCAAGCCATGTTCTGTAGGTTGTAAATGACGTACCATAATTGAATATCGTTTGTTAGTATTCACATTATTTAATAAATAACGTTTCACGTACTCTCTAAACAAACCTACATTGGTCATTCGTCTGCCATTTACCAGCATAGTTGGGTCGTCAACATGGGTATGGTTATAGTTGGCAATTTCTTGTTGGCGTTCAATGATAAATGATTTTAATAGTTTGATACGCTTTAAATCTTCAATTTCTTCTGCTTCTAAAAAACGAATCGAGCGCATTTTTATATTGATAGATCTTTTAATACGCCGACCACCAGAACGTTGCATTCCTCGATAATTTTTAAACGAATCACTGATTAATGCATACGTAGGAATAGTGGTGATTGTTTTATCAAAGTTCTGAACTTTAACGGTGTTAAGATTAATTTCTAAAACATCGCCATCGGCACCATATTTCGGCATTTCGATCCAATCGCCTACACGAACCATATCGTTCGATGAAACCTGAATACTGGCAACAAATCCTAAAATAGTATCCTTAAAAACCAACATGACAATAGCAGATGCAGCTCCTAATGACAACAACAATCCATAAGGTTCTTTTCCTGATAATTCAGAGAAAACTAAAATTCCACAAATGATATACAGCAAAATGGCAATTACCTGAAAATAACTATCTAAAGGCTTATCCATAAACCTTTTTTTGGTGTTTAAAAGATCTTTTACGGCATAAAAAATAGCTTTAACAAATAGGGTAACCGTAAAGATGATTAAAATGTCGGTAATTTTGATTGTAAAGTTAGTCCACTTAGGAAAGCTGGTGAAAATTAAAGGTAATGTCTGCTTTGCAATTATTAACGGAATAAGATGTGTAAGGTATTTTAATACTTTGTTTTGGATTAAAAAATCGTCAAATCGGGTTTTACTTCTTCGTACAATTTTAATGACTGTAATACGCAATAGCTTTCTAATAAATAAATCTACCATGTAAAGAAGTACAAATAATAATCCTAAAAGGATAATTGAATTTAATGAATGAGCAATTTGACTAGAAAGTCCTGCTTTCATCAGTAAGTGATATCCAAATGAATAGATAGCGCTTTGTAAATCTACATCTAATAAAGTGTCCATAAAAAAAATAGTTTAAAAAAATCCCGGATACAGTCCGGGATTGGTTTTATAATTCGTTTAGCATTTTAGAGATTTCGTCTAATTTCGGAGTCAAAATTACCTCAATCCTTCTGTTTTTAGCCTTCCCGTCGGAAGTATTGTTTGATGCAATCGGAGCAAATTCACTACGTCCGGCAGCTGTTAAGTTTTTCTTATCAATGCCAGAAGTTTGTTCTATAATATTTACGATTGCCGTTGCTCTTTTGGTTGATAAATCCCAATTGTTGGTAATGCCGCCGCCAAGGTTTCCTACAATTTTATCGTTATCGGTGTGTCCTTCAATCAAAATAGCAATATCTGGGTTGCTTGCCAAAACTTGTGCTAATTGCTGTACGGCATTTTTACCTTCCACACTCACGGTCCAACTACCCGAAGGAAACAACAATTTGTTTTCCATAGAAACATATACTTTGCCATTTTTTTGTTCTACGGTTAATCCTTTCCCTTCAAATTCAAATAAGGCTTTAGATAACGAGTCTTTTAAGCGTTTTAGATTTTTATCTTGTGCAGCTAATTTGCTTTCTAATTCGGCTACGCGCGATGATTTTCCGTCTAATTCGTTCTTTAAACTGTTTAAACGTTCAATTTCGGCTTTTATCGCTTGATCGCTATTTTTTTCTAAGCTTTCAAAATCTTTTTTTAATTGATCGTAAGTGATTTTCAGTTTGTCGCGTTCATCGATCGCCTGATCTAACTGACTTTGCAACGATTGGTTTTTGGTGCCTAAATCAAATGCTTGTGATTTTAAATCGCCCGATTCGCCTGTTAAACGCTCTAATTCTTCCGCACAACTTTTATATTTTGCGTCTAATTCGTTATATAATCTTCTGGTTACGCAGCTTGTTAAAAATGGAAGACAACAAGCAACAATTACTATTTTTTTCATAATTCTAAATATTTCATTAATCAATTTCGATCCCCACCGGACAATGGTCAGAGTGTTTTGCTTCGGGTAAAATGTAAGCTCGTTTTAAACGATCTTTCATAGATTCTGATATCAAATGATAATCAATACGCCACCCTTTATTGTTGTTACGGGCGTTGGCACGATAACTCCACCACGAATAATTATGCGGTTCGGGATTCAGCATTCTAAAAGTATCAATAAAACCACTTTTCATGAAATTGTCAAGCCAGTCACGTTCTTCTGGTAAAAAACCCGAAACTTTTGCATTGCGAATAGGATCGTGAATATCAATAGCCTGATGACAAATGTTGTAATCGCCACCAATAATCAGGTTAGGAACTTGGTTTTTCAAGTTGTTAATGTATTCCTGGAAATCGGCCATGTAACGAAATTTATGACTTAAACGGTCAATATTTGTTCCAGAAGGCAAGTACAATGACATCACAGAAAAATCTTCAAAATCGGCACGAATGTTTCTTCCTTCGTAATCCATATAATCGATGCCTGTTCCAAAAACTACATTTTTTGGAGCCGTTTTACTTAAAATTGCCACGCCGCTATATCCTTTTTTCTGCGCCGGATAATAATATTGGTACGGGTAACCCGCAGCGGTAATTTCTAATACCGGAATTTGATCTTCGTTGGCTTTTATTTCTTGTAAACAGATAATATCAGGGTTTGCAGCTTGTAACCAATCTAAAAAACCTTTGGTTATCGCAGCGCGAATTCCGTTTACATTGTACGATAAAATTTTCATTTATAGGGTCTAAAACGTGTTTTGCCAAAAATAAGCAATTCCTTTTTTATGATGAATACATTTAACGACTTCTTTTGAAAATCACCATATAACAGTCTATAAAATAATACTTTTTTTAAAGCTGCATAATTTTTAATAGTAGCTTAACAATTTTTAGTATATTTATAAGTCTTGATTTTTAGAAAAATCAAATGACCTTAAAAGTTAAGGAAGTGTTATATTTGCAAAAAAATAGCTAATGGGGTTAGTTACCGCTAAGGAAATTGCACACGTTATAAAATTAGATAAATATGGTTTCGTTGGAACTTTGTCTGGTTGGTTGTTAATGAAAGTGCTTAAAATTTCTGAATTAAATAAAATATACGACCGCAACAAACATTTAGAAGATATATCGTTTTTAAACGGGATATTGGATGAGTTTCAGATTGAATTTGAAATTGATCCTGAAGAATTAAAACGTTTGCCTAAGCAAGGACCGTATATAACCATATCAAACCATCCGTTGGGTGGTATTGACGGCATTTTATTGCTTAAATTAATGCGTGAGCGTGATCCGGATTTTAAAATCATTGCCAATTTTCTTTTACATAGAATAGAACCTTTAAAACCGTTTATTATGCCGGTTAATCCTTTTGAAAATCATAAGGATTCACAATCAAGCGTGTTGGGATTAAAGGAAACATTACGTCATTTAAGTGATGGAAAACCGTTAGGGATTTTTCCGGCAGGAGAAGTTTCAAACTTTGAAGAAGACGATAAAATTGTTGATAAACCTTGGGAAGAAGGCGCTTTAAAATTGATAAAGAAAGCCCAAGTACCAGTGATTCCTATTTATTTTCACGCCAAAAACAGCAAGTTGTTTTATATGTTGTCTAAAATTAGTCCAACGTTACAAACAGCTAAGTTGCCGTCTGAATTGTTAACTCAGAAAGATCGGGTAATACGTGTGCGCATTGGAAAACCAATTACAGTTTCCGAGCAAACAGAACATGGCGATACACTTGAAAATTTTGGAAAGTTTTTACGACAAAAAACTTATCTTTTGGCAAATACAACCAAAGACGACAAAAAACAGTATATAAAAATTCCATCGTTCAAATTACCAACACCACCACCAAAAGAAATTGAACATCCAGTGATGCAAGATTTAATGGTGAAAGAAATTGAAAGTTTACGACAAGGAGAAGATCGTTTGCTGCAAAGTAAAAATTATGAAGTTTTTTTAACCGATGCTGCTAATATTCCGAATATTTTACGAGAAATAGGTCGACTCAGAGAAGTTACCTTTCGTGCCGTAGGTGAAGGTACCAACCAATCTATTGATTTAGACCGATACGATACTTTTTACAAACACATGTTTTTATGGGACGATGATGCCAAGTGTATTGTTGGTGCCTATCGTATGGGCTTAGGGAAAGATATTTATGCAAAACAAGGGATCAACGGTTTTTATTTAACCGAACTTTTTCGTTTTGAACCAGAATTGTTTTCCATGATGGAGCAATCTATAGAAATGGGGCGTGCATTTATTATTGGTGAGTATCAACAAAAACCTATGCCGTTATTCTTGCTTTGGAAAGGAATTGTTCATACCACTTTACGTTATCCCGAACATAAGTATTTAATTGGGGGAGTAAGTATCAGCAACCAATTTTCTGATTTTAGTAAATCGTTGATGATCGAATTTATGAAATCGCATTTTTACGATCCTTATATCGCTCAATATATCCAGCCGAAAAAAGATTACAAAGTACAATTGAAAGATGCCGACAAAGATTTTGTGTTTAATGAAACTGAAGCAGATTTAAATAAATTTGATAAGCTGATTGAGGAAGTAGAACCAGGCGGCTTGCGATTACCTGTTTTAATTAAAAAATATATTAAACAAAATGCAAGGGTAGTGGCTTTTAATGTAGATCCGTTGTTTAATAATTCGGTAGATGGGTTGATGTATATTCGCATAGCTGATTTACCCGAAAGTACGGTACGACCAGTAATTGAAGAATTACAAAAAGAATTGGAACAAAAAATCAATGAAAAAATAGAAGAATAAAAAAATCCCTGAGCAATAAATGTTCAGGGATTTTTTAAAGTGGTTTAGTTTTTTATAAATTTATGAGTAAAGGTGTAGGTGCCTGTACGTATCACTAATATATAGGTGCCTGTTTTTAATCCTTCTACATTTATTTGTTGTTCGTTGCTGTAAGTTGTATTGGTTGTTGATTGTATCCATCTGCCGTTTAAATCATACACATCAAAAGTAATTTTCTCTGTGTCATTGGCTTTAAAAGTAATGTTTAAAATACTTGTTGTTGGGTTAGGGTACAATTTCACTTCATCAATGGCTAGTTCATCTACACTTAAATTTGGATCCCAAAGTGTGAACTTTTTAGAAACGGTGTAAAAAATATTACCAACAGCTTCAATTTTAATTCGTGCTTGATAAGTACTTGTTAGGTTAGTAGGTATAGATACTGTTTCAGACCCATCATTAGGGGTGTTAGCTACTAAAGTAGTATAAGTAGTACCATTATCTGTAGAAACTAAAATATTAACGTTTGATGTATTAATGTTATTAGCTGTAGTACCCGCAACATTCCACGTAATGGTTTTAGTATCGCCCATATACCAAACAGGTTCGCTAGTGTTTGGGTTATTATTAGGAGCAGTAATTACAAAAGGTCCAGTATTAGCAACAGTTATAGCAAAAGGTTGCGTGTACACTACTCGAGCTCCAAATGCATTATTATCTCTTACCATTGCAACAAAATTGTAACCTCTTGCTACTGTAGATAATGTTTCCCACTCATTGCTTACTATTCCATTATTTTCCGTAGTTCCCGCTAATACGGTTTGTACATTAGGAAATGATCTATAATTACTTTCAGTAGGGGCAATGTTTCTAAAAACGGGACCTCCAACAGAAGTTGATTCAGGTGGTTGTGGTGAAATTTGAGTATTTAATTGTTCAAAAGTATATGTTAATTGATCTCCATTAGCATCAGTGGCTGTGGTTGATAATATAAAAGGAGTTCCGTAAGGAATTGTTTTTGTTTGAAAAGGAGGAATGTTTGGTGCCGCATTTTGAGTAGTTACTTGTTGCGCGCACGTAGCTGTTGATAAAAACAATTGCATTTCTCTAATACTTATGTAGTGGTAGTATGGGTCTACATTACTTTGTACATTCGGGAAACAAATCCCAGCATATGACATAATAGTGCTTCCGCTCCCTGGTTCCATTGCGGTAGGAGGGTTTATATTTCCAAAACAAGAGTTATTAAAAGTGTGATTAGCACCAAATTGATGTCCCATTTCATGCGCTACATAATCTACATCATATGGGTCGCCTACCGGAGCAGCTGAACCAGTAATTCCTCTTGCTTTTGAATTAGAGCATACTGATCCTAATTGAGCTAAACCACCGCCACCTGTGCTGAATGTATGACCTATATCATATTTAGATGATCCAATTGTATTATCTATTACTGTTTGACTTTGATTAATTAAAACGCCCGCATTGTCATTATCGAAATTATCTGAAGTGATAAATATAATATCCTTATTATCTGCAATAAGGTTTAAATGCACATTAATTTCTCGTTCAAAAATTTGGTTTAATCTTGTTAAAGTTACGTTCATTGCTGCTAAAACAATATTTTTTTTATCGTCTAAGGTAGTGTTAGGTACACCTGCCGGTGCGTTATTTATATGAAACGCAGCGTATTCTGTAGTACAAGCAATGGCTACACGAAAATTTCTACGCTTATTATCAAAGCTAAGCGTTTGCATTTGAGCATCAAAAGTAGAAGTCGGTTGATAATAATCGCTTTCTGTTACATAACACATAAAATTTGTCTGAGGCGTTGCTAAATCAGCCCTTTCATAAACCATTACAGTATTGCGATCTTTGGTATAATTGTCTATATAAAACACAGTACCATCAGTTTTCATTCCCATAGCGTGTAAACCAAAAACATCAGAAATGCTTATACTTACGTGATTTCCTTTGTTTTTTATATCTACCGCTTTTAAACTACGAATATTAGGTACACTTTCTGCTAATTCTGGTTCCATAGCGCTATTGTTGTATACCCAGTAATTGCTAAAACTTCCGTCGGTATTAGGTAGTGCTAAAATCAATTCTGAGGGATCGTTTGATAATTCTGGCGCGTTTACCGTCCATTGAATAAGACTTGGAAGGTCAAATTGATACGTTTTGTAAGTTGAGGGATCGTGTTTCCGTATAACTTTATCCTCATCTAAAATATTTTTACCCGACTCTTTAAAGGGGTTAAATTGACCAAATGCGTTCACATGGAATAAGACTATAAATAGCCAGAACAATCTACAAAAATTCATAATTTTTTAATTTACAATAATCAAAAATAGCACTTAAAAACGGTTTATTTAGGCTTTGAGTTTTTAAAATTCCCTTTTTTTTAATTTTTATACGTAGCTTTTACTTTCAATATTTTATAATAACTTTGAAAAAAAACGAACAAGTGAACGTATTTCATTCCGTACAATCCTTTAAGTCAGATAAAAAAACCATTGTAACATTAGGTACGTTTGATGGTATGCACGTGGGGCATCAAAGCATATTGAATAAATTAAAACTTCAAAAAGAGTTTTATGGGTATGAAACGTTGGTGCTTACCTTTTTTCCGCACCCGAGAATGGTTTTAAAAACAGATCACAAAATATCACTGTTAAACACCATAAACGAACGCATTAAACAAATTGATCAATTTGGTATTGACCATTTAGTGGTTCAAGAATTTACTCAGGAATTTGCTAATTTATCTGCCGAAGAATTTGTGAAAAACGTTTTGGTAGATCAGTTTAACATCGGAAAAATTGTTATTGGTTACGATCACCGTTTTGGTAAAAATCGTTCCGCTGATATTCATGATTTAATAGAGTTCGGTAAAAAATATCATTTTGATGTTGAGCAAATTTCTGCCAAAGAATTAGATGATGTTTCAGTTAGTTCAACTAAAATTAGAAATGCTTTAAACCAAGGCGATGTTGGTTTAGCAAAAACATATTTGGGATATCCGTACATGGTTTCGGGTAAGGTTGTTTCAGGTAAACAATTAGGCAGAACTATTGGTTATCCTACTGCGAATATTCAGGTTGCCGAAGATTATAAGCTAATTCCTACGATTGGTGTGTACGTGGTTAGTGTTACCGTTAAAGGTACAGATTATTACGGAATGTTGAGTGTAGGAACTAACCCAACTGTTGGTGGTACTGAAAAAACGATTGAAGTTTATATTTTTGATTTTAACGATAC
>JAHAYQ010000118.1 GCA_018384465.1 Myroides sp.
TTGATTAAATGTTCGTCAAAAGCCATACAAATATTTCTGACAAAAGTTTTTCCCAAAGTAGTTACAATTAGTTCATCAGCTTTAATTGTAATAAGATCGTCCTTTAAAAACTCAGACAATCGCTCCAAAAGAATTTCCTTTGGTATGATAGAATACACAGGTTGTAATGGCGTTTGAAACGTACAGATAATGTTACTGATGGTTCTACGAAGAATTAAATCGTGTGCTGTAAGTAAATGTCCTTTAACCACCGGAATAGTTCCTTCGCTGATTAATTGCAAATAGGCTGAAACATTTTTTTCATTTTGCGCAAAAGCTGTTTCCGTGTCTCCTATAGACGAAGCTCCAAGCCCCACCATAACCGTTGTTTTAAAAGGTGTATAGCCCATAAAGTTACGGTGCAACGTATTATTTTTAAAAGAATGATATAAATCATCGGTTGATTTGGCAAAGTGATCCATCCCTATTTCGTAATATCCAAATGCCTCAAAAAGTTCACGACCTGTTTCATAAAGTAAACGTTTTTCGGCATCTTGAGGCAAATCGGCATCTTTAAAACCTCTTTGTCCGTTACCTTTAATCCACGGAACATGTGCATAGGAATAAAAAGAAATACGATCGGGACTTAATAATGCAGTTTTTTGAATGGTATCTTTAATACTATCTACCGTTTGGAAAGGCAATCCAAAAATAATATCATGCGATATTGATGTATAACCAATTTTGCGTGCTGTATCTGTTACTTCAGCAACTTTTTCGAACGATTGTTTACGATTAATAGCCTTTTGTACAGTTTCATCATAATCTTGTACACCAAAACTTACCCTAGTGAATCCCAACTGATGTAGAGTTTGTAAATGTTCGCGAGTAGTATTGTTTGGATGTCCTTCAAAGCTGAGTTCAGCATCCGGATGTTTAATAGACTTAGCAAAAATACCATTTAGCAACCTTTCTAATTCTATAGAGCTAAAAAAAGTAGGGGTTCCACCTCCTAAATGCAGTTCTTTAATGAGTGGTTTTTCTTTAAACAGCGTAAGATACATTTCCCATTCTTTAAGGAGTGCATTTATATAGGGTGCTTCTACTTCATGGCGCTTTGTAATATATTTATGACAACCACAAAATGTACATAAACTTTCGCAATAGGGTAAATGTATATATATTGATATACCTTCTGTGCTGTTAGTTAGTTTAAAATTTTGTTTTAACCTATTCATCCATTCTTTTTTAGAAAACGTTGTTTCGTTCCAAAAAGGCACCGTAGGATAACTGGTGTATCTTGGACCAGGTATGTTGTATTTTTTTACTAAGATTTCCATTTGCTTATACGTTTGTACAAAAGTATTTCTTCTTATACGTATAAAGACTGATATTTGTCATATCGATACTTATTTTCTTTCTCTGAAATAAACCAATTTTAAGATTTTTATAAGATAATTTCACGCATTAAATTGATATATTTGAACATTAAATCATAAATTATAAAAAATGGACCACGCGTCTTTCTGGAGTTTTTTAAGAACCGTATTTATCATTATTCTTTTTTACTATCTGATTAAATTTGCTTTCAGACTGTTAGCTCCTTATTTATTAAAAAAAGCCGTAAATAAAGTAAACGAGAATTTTCAGAAACAGCAACAAGCTTATCAAAACCAATACCAACAACAATCTCAGGAATCTGCCTTTGAAAGTGAACTGAAACAAAATAAAATACCTAAAGAAAAAAAGAAGGTCGGTGAATACATTGACTATGAAGAAATAGAATAAGTAAGTCTTGCAATGCAGGACTTTTTTTTTATCCTTTCCTAAATTATAAGTACATTTAACGGCAAAATAGAATTCTATGAAAAATTTTAAAAACTATGTGCCACATATTTTTGCAATAGTAGGTTTTATAGTTATTGCTTTGGCTTATTTTCATCCGGTACTTTCTGGTAAGCAAATGATGCAGTCAGATATTGTGCAATACACCGGAATGGCAAAGGAACTAAACGATTTCCGTAAAAACTACAATGAAGAAACCTATTGGGTAAACAATGCATTTGGAGGAATGCCTACGTACCAACTAGGTGCTAAATATCCACATAATTATATTAAAGAGTTAGATTATGCTTTGCGTTTTTTACCGAGACCTGCAGACTACGTTTTTCTGTATTTCATAGGATTTTATCTATTATTACTCACCTATAAAGTTAAACCATTAAAAGCTTTTATAGGTGCTCTTTTGTTTGGTTTTTCAACCTATCTCATTATCATATTAGGTGCCGGTCATAATGCCAAAGCACATGCAATTGCGTATATGCCAATGGTGCTAGCCGGTGTACATTTGGTTTATCGAAAAAAATATCTTGTAGGAGGTATTTTAACTATGGTTGCCGCTGCCCTTGAAATTGCCGCTAACCACTTTCAAATGACTTATTACTTGCTATTATTTTTGTTAATTGTAAGTGTTTACTATTCGGTTTATTATATTAAACATAAAGATGTAGCGTCGCTTTTAAAAATGTTCGGCGTATTTATAGTGGCTGGCATTTTTGCCATTGGTTTAAATGCAACTAATTTAATGGCAACGTCAGAATATGCGCAATACAGTACGCGTAGCGATAGCGAGTTAACCATTGCACCAGATGGATCGCCTAAACAGTCGACCAATGCCATGACGCACGAGTATATTACCGAATATAGTTATGGTTTATTTGAAACATTTAATTTATTGGTACCTCGAATTACTGGAGGTGGAAACGGAGAAAATATAGGAACCGAATCTCACACTTATAAATTTGTTTCCAACTTTTTACTATCTCAAGGATACGACCCATCTACAGCGCAACAATTCGCAGATCATGCTCCTACTTACTGGGGTGAACAACCTATTGTAGCAGCGCCGGCTTACATTGGAGCTGTAGTGCTATTTTTAGCTGTTTTGTGCTTTTTTATTGATGACAGAAAAGTAAAGTACTATTTAGGTGCTGGGGCTGCTTTTTCTATTGTATTGTCTTGGGGACACCATTTTTTTCTGACCGATTTTTTAATTGATTATTTGCCTTTATATAATAAATTCCGAGCCATCACTTCTATTCAAGTAATAGCTGAATTGTGTTTTCCAGTTTTAGCAATATTGGGGTTACAAGCCTATTTTAAGGCGTCTAAAGACAATCAATTTAAGGCATTAAAACACACCGCTTTCACTTTCGCCGGATTAATTGCTTTGTTATTTATCATGAAACCAATGATGCCTTTTGAAGGTGTGAACGATGGTTATTATATGCAAGTTTTTCAAGAAGCAGGTTCAGGTTTCCTTAAAGCTTTAATAGACGACCGCAAAGCAATGTACACCAATGACTTGTTGCGTACCCTACTATTTATTGCATTAGCAGCAGGAACTTTATGGGCTTTCAATAAAGAAAAAATCGCTTTAAAAACAACTATAATTATCGTTGGAGCTTTAGGGGTAATTGATTTAATTTTAATCGATACCAACTATGTGAATAAAGATAATTTTGTAGCCAAGCATTTTGTCGAAACTCCCTTTCAAGCAACTCCTGCCGATCAACATATTTTATCAGATCCGTCGCAGTTTAGAGTGTTTGAGCAGCAAGGTGGTTTTAGCAGTGCCCGTAGTTCCTTCTTTCATCATTCTTTAGGCGGATACCACGCAGCCAAACCAAAAAAGATTCAAGATTTATTCGATTATCAAATTGCGCAACAAAATGTAGAAGTATTAAACATGTTAAATGTTAAGTACGTTCTTTCAAAAGACGAACAAGGTCAGGACATTCCTTTAGAAAACCCTGACGCTAATGGAAATGCTTGGTTTGTAACAAATATCGAAAAAGTAGCAAACGCAGATGAAATGATGACGGCAATGAAATCATTTCAGTCAAAGAAAACCGCATTAATATACGAATTGGTTAACGTAAACAAAACTCATTTTGTGGTGGATAGTCTGGCTCAGATTAAATTAATCAACTACAAACCAAATCATTTAGAATATCAATCGAATAATACAAACGATGGTTTAGCTGTTTTTTCTGAAGTATATTATCCAAAAGGTTGGAAAGTGACTATAGACGGCAAACCAACTGAAATGATAGAAGTAAATTATACTTTGCGCGGTTTAGAGATACCTTCTGGTGAGCACACCATTGTATTTTCATTTGAGCCTGAGGTTGTAAAAACAGGTAGTACCATTGCGCTTATTAGTTCTATTATTGCGCTAATTGGTATATTGATAGCTGTTTTCTATATCGTTCAAAAAAGAAAAAAAAATCTAACAACTAATTAATGAACCTTTTATTATTAGCCATAGCGGGTGCCTTAGGTACTGTTTGCAGGTACGAAATTAGCAAATTACTTTCGTGGCAGCAGTTTCCTGTGGCAACTTTAATAGTGAATGTTTTGGGTAGTTTCATATTGGGATTTCTTTTTGCAAAATATGCTACTCATCAGCAAAATATATTTACTATTTTAGGAGTAGGTTTTTGCGGAGGATTTACCACTTTTTCTACTTTTTCGTTAGATCTTTTTAAAATGATACAAAATCAGCAATATGTTGATATGTTTCTTTATCTAGCTTTGTCAGTTATTTTGGGAATAGCAGGTATTATGGCAGGAGTTTATCTGTCTAAAATTGTTTAAATATTTATGAAAAAAGTATTAATCATATCATATTATTGGCCACCAGCAGGTGGTCCGGGCGTACAACGTTGGTTAAAGTTTGTGAAGTACCTTCCCGATTTTAATATAGAACCTATCGTTTACGTGCCCGAAAATGCTTCTTATCCAATGATTGATGAAAGGCTAATAGCAGAAGTTTCTGATGAATTAACCTTGTTGAAGCAACCAATTAACGAACCCTATAAATGGGCAGCTCTTTTTTCAAAAAACAGTACCAAAACCATTAGTTCGGGTATGATTAAACCTGAGCGAAAACAATCACTTATCGAAAAATGTTTACTGTATATCAGAGGTAATTTTTTCATTCCTGATGCGCGCGTGGGTTGGGTAGAACCCTCAACAACATACTTATCAGATTATATAAAAAAACATCCCATTGATGTTCTTATAACAACCGGCCCGCCACATAGTATGCATCTTATCGGTATGGAACTACAAAAGCGATTCGCTGTTAAATGGATTGCCGATTTTCGGGATCCATGGACATCTATAGGTTATCATAAAGAATTAAGATTGACAAAAAAATCGGAAGCTAAACATAAATTCTTGGAAAAGAAAGTACTTAATACTGCCGATTTAATCATTACTACAAGCAATACAACCAAGAAAGAATTTGAACAACTTACCACTAAACCCATCCAAGTTATTACGAATGGTTATGATGTAGAAACGATTGATAAACCTGCCTTAGACAAAAAGTTTACCATTAGTCACATAGGTTCGTTGTTATCTAAAAGAAATCCACGTATTTTGTGGAAAGCTTTGAAAGAACTTATTAAGGAAAATGAATCGTTTAGAAATGATTTTCAGTTGCAATTAATAGGAAAAGTTAGTCCGGAAATTATTGATACTATTAACGAGTTTAAGTTAGATACGTATGTTGATTTAAAAGGATATGTTCCCCACAGCGAAGCATTGCGTTATCAAAGAAGTTCACAATTGCTTTTACTTATTGAAATAGATTCGTATGAAACAGCCGGAATAATTCCTGGAAAATTATTTGAATACATGGCTGCTGAACGACCT
>JAHAYQ010000122.1 GCA_018384465.1 Myroides sp.
TTTGAAATTTACATTTCACAAACCTCTAAAAAATAACAATTATGAAAAAGTTAGCCTCATTAATTTTAGCTTTCGTATTTGTGCCAAGCGTTTTTGCTGCACCAAGTACAATGAATGTAATAAACAGCACGACAAATTTCACACTCTACTTTAATCTTATAGCAAAGAAAACTGGAGATTGTTATCCTCAGGTTAGAGATTATTACCCTTCGTCGGTAATGTCGGGATATTGCGACCTTGCCGCTGGTAATTCAATCTCGTTTGACAACTATACAGACCTATCTTCGTATTATCCAGGTTTACAATGTATAATTCAGACGAGTGCGGGTGGACCACCTTCAGCACTTCAAAATCCCAGTATAGGGGACAATGTAATGAATGGTGTAGGCATGGAATGGGCTTACATTATCAGTAAAGTTGAAAACAGTTCTGGAACAATTACCGAGGGAGAACCGTTAAGTTTCTCTGATTTTGCAAGTTGTGATGGTTTGCCCGATAGTTGGTATCAAACCAATACCATTGCAATTACTTATTTTACAATAGGTACATCTCGCTATTTTGTTGCAGCATAATTACTAACCAATGGTAGCATTGTTCTCATTTTAAGAACAATGCTACCATTCCATCTTTTTCAAGTTATGAAAATTTATACTACTATCGTCATACTATTATTAGCCAACAGCGTCATTGCTCAACCGTTTAATGAATACGCAAAAAACTGGGCAACATATTTTGGCGGGCAAGGCATTCGGTTTATTTCAAGTGTTGTAGATTCAGAAGGAAACATCATTGCTATTGCGGATGATGCACATTCAATAAACCAAATTATACAAGACGAAAATTATTGGAATCAATTTGCTACAAACCCCAATATGCTATATAACAATACTATTCCGCCAACCATTTCTACTCATATTTTGCAAAGTTTAATTGTAAAATTTTCACCAAACGGCGAATTGTTAGAGTCGGGTTATTTACCTTTTCAAACATATAAAATGAGAATTGATAATTACGACAATATATACATAATTGCCCAAACCGAATTGGATAATTTAGCAACAGCAGGCGCCTGGCAAACTACGGCTGTAAATCCAGCCAATACGATAATAACAAAACTCAATCCTGATTTTTCAACTAATTGGTGTACCTATTTCCCAGGTAGTGGTTGCAATGATATTTGTTTTGACAGTGAATTAAATATTTACGGTGTAGGACAGACAGACATAAGTGATTCAATAACTACCGCAAATGTTTTTCAACCTAATTTTATTACGGAATATAATAGCAATAATCAACTCTATAATAATGGATATATATTCAAATTAAATAATGACGGACAACTGCAATGGGCGACTTATTTTGGAGTAGGCACACATAGTTTTGCGATTGCTTATCTTAATGACGAAATTATTACTTCATTTACTTGGGGTGATAATGATGATTCTTTATCACAATACAACAGCTATTATTATACACCTAACGCTTATCAACAAGATGTTTCAAGACAAATAATTACAAAATTCAATGCAACCACAGGAGAACGCACTTACGGCACTTATTTAGGTAATGATGGATTAGCTGTAACGCATATTACTTGTGATACTGAAAATTTTTACTTTTTAGGAATTGCAATAGATGAATTAGATAGCGATTTAATTAGTCCTGATGGGTACCAACCCAATATTGGTGGTTCTTTTGATCTGTATTTAGGTAAATTTGACACTAACGTTAACCCCATTTGGGGAACTTATATTGGAGGCTCTGATTATGAACAAACTAATTTTCAAGAAAATTTTTCTTTTAAAAATAATGCCCTATATTTTTCTGGAATAACATATAGTAACGAATTTAATCTTAGCCCTAATACTTATCAAAACAATAATAATGGCTACGGTGACCAACTAATGATGAAATTTTCTACTGATGATGCTCGTGCAGAACTTATTTGGGGCAGCTTTTTTGGCGGTGATAATCAAGAATTTTACGGAAGTATCGTTCCTGTAAGCGATGATACTTTTTATATTGTAGGCAATACTCTTAGCCAAACTAGCATTGCTACCGCAGATAGTTACCAACAAAATATAAGTTTTCACCCTTCATATCCAAATATTAATTTTGGAAACGGCTTTGTCGCAAAATTTGCACCAGAAGATGATCTTTCTGTTGATGATTTTAATGAAAATAGCTTTTCAATTTTCCCTAATCCTATTTACAACGAGGTAACAATATCAGGAAATTTAAAAGATACTTATTCCCTTACTATTCATAATGCCTTAGGACAAAGTGTATATCATACAAAATTAAATAACTCATCAAGCCAGACCATTGATGCTATAAATTTAAGCTCTGGAATGTATCTTTTGATTATATCTGAAAACAACAAAAGAATTTATTCAAAAAAGATTTTGAAAAAATAATACACCACCATATAACTTTGCCTTAATTATTCATCAAAAATAGTTCAATTTTTAGATATAGTAAGCCCCCTCGCGTTTTTGTTAAAAGCGGCAAGATAATTGTTAGTAACATCATAAATTTAAAGCATAATAAATAGTTATGAAAAATATTTTGTTTCCTGCTGCTATTGTTTTCAGCATAACAGCAAATGCACAAAAGCCTGTTTTTACACAGGCACAAATTCAATCGG
>JAHAYQ010000146.1 GCA_018384465.1 Myroides sp.
TCATGGGAATTGAATCAGGAAAAAATCGGTAAAACGTTCCGTTGTATCATCGACAGAAAAGAAGGAAATCATTTTGTAGGAAGAACCGAATTTGATTCACCAGATGTAGACAATGAAGTTTTGATTGATGCAACTAAATACTATCTAAAAACAGGTGAATTTACTGATATTGAAATTTACGATGCCACCGAATTTGATTTATACGGCACGCCTGTATCTAAATAAAAACAAAAGAGCTATCTCAAAATTGTCATTCAGATATTTCTGCAAACTAAGCATAGGCTAAATGAAGAATCTTTACTAATTTAGTTGAGATTCTTCATTTCACTTCGTACATTCAGGCTGACAATTTAAGGAGCGCTTTTTATAATAAAATCCATGTCAAGCATCCTTCTGTTATTTTTGTGTTTATTTATCGGAATCGGTATCCAGCGCATCAATAATTTCCCAAAAAATACCGCTGTTGTATTAAATCAATACATTTTATTTGTGGCTTTGCCCGCAATGGCGCTTTACTATCTGCCAAAAATAGCCTTAAGCTGGGATTTACTTTTACCGGCATCTGTAGCTTGGATTGCCTTTGGATTGTCGTTTCTGATATTCAATTCTTTAGGAAAGATCTATAACTGGTCTAAAAAACTTACCGGATGTTTAATTATAACTGCGGGTTTAGGAAACACCTCGTTTGTTGGCATCCCCGTAATTCAGGCTTTATATGGCGATGAAGGATTAAACACCTTGATTATAATTGATCTACCTGGAACATTCGTTGCACTTTCAACCGTTGGTGTTTTGGTTGCAACCTTATACTCCAATCAAAAAGGCACAGGCGATTCTATACTGCGCAAAATGTTTACTTTTCCGCCTTTATTAGCTTTTTTTGTAGGATTGATACTGATGATTTTAAAAATCGATTTTCCAACAGCGATCAGTGATACTTTCAAACAACTATCGGCAACCATTTCGCCTATCGCTTTAATATCTGTTGGGTATCAATTAAAATTTAAATCGTACAGCAAACATTTTAAATTTTTGTTTTTAGGTTTATCGTTCCAACTCCTAATTTTACCATTAGTTATCTTAACCCTGTTTTATTTTGTATTAGGCAGAACCGATTTGGCTACCAAAGTATCTATCATTGAAGCGGCAATGGCACCTATGATTACGGGATCGATCTTGGCATCAACCTACGGATTAAAACCCGAACTAAGCAATATGATGGTGGGTTACGGCATTCCTATTTCGTTTATTACTTTAGCCGGATGGTACTTTTTGGTAGAATATTTGGTGGTTTAAAGATTATTTTTGTGTATTATTATACCACAGATGCACAGATTTTAGATCTAAATATGAGATAAATACGCTTTTTTAGAAGAATACAATTAATATCTATAAAGCAAATGTGAACTTCTCTAATAAAAAAACAGTTATCGACTTAAATGCGATTACAGATTAAAATTTCTTTTTTTCTACAAATGATCTAACGGACTGATGATTTTTCGTTTGGCTGCATCGGTTAAACCAGTGTAAATCATGGTAGTTTTAATATCTTTATGACCTAATAAATCTTGCACAAATCGAATATCGGTTCCTTGTTCAATAAGATGTGTGGCATACGAATGACGCAGGCTGTGTACCCCTACTCTTTTATTGATATTGGCTTTTTTCATGGCATTTTTAAAAACCTGCTGAACCGATCGAACCGAATATTGTGCACCATTCTGCCCTTCGAACAAGTATGTTTTTGGTCGATACTCCTTATAATACGCTCGTAATTCTTCTAAAACCGATTGTGGCAAAACGACGTACCTATCTTTTTTACCTTTACCTGCGCAAATTAATACCTGCATCCGTTTACTATCAATATCAGTAATTTTAAGATGAACTAATTCACTCACACGCAAGCCCATGCCGTAGCACATTTTAAGCAATAACAAATGCTTTTTATTCTCAATGGTTTTAAGCATTTTTTTAATATCGTGCGTTGAAATAGCCTTGGGTAAAATACTAGGTTTTTTAGGCCGGGGAATGTCCATAAAAAATTGTTCACGATACAAAACCTGTTCAAAATAAAACTTAACGGCATTCATACGACTGTGGATTAAGTTTTCGGATAATTTTAGGGTATCGATACAATAAAGAAAATATCCACGCAGTTTTTCTGAAGACAAATCGTACACAGGATAATTTTTGAGAAGCTTAAGTAATTGAACAAATTCGGTTGTATATGTTTTAATAGTGTTAGCGCTATATCCTTTCAGTTTTAATTGATCGGTATAGCGTTTAAGTTCTATTTGATTAATGGCTGCAACCTGTGTAAAGGCACTTTTAGCAGCATATTTTACAGGCAAATTAAACACGTTTCTATATTGTGGTGTATCTGCCACATACCATTTTTTAACTGATTGACTCCAATTAACATCCGCCACATTTTTAAGCTGACTTAACAGCACTGCATTATATGGAAAATAAATCCAAATAACTTTTTTATCCTTATGAATTCCCTGCGAGAATTGATAATTTAAATAATTAAATTTAACAATATTATTTGCGCCCATAAAATTCGTTTTTTGTATTGTAACAAATATAAAATTTCACAAAAAATTATAAACAATACTAAATACGCAATTATATATTACAGCTAATTTACTTACGTTCAATGAATAGTATTTAATTTTAACTTTTTATTTGATTTTTATAGAAAGTTGCGTATATTTGAGAGTTACAAGCAATGCTATGACAACAGACTACGAACTTAAAAATATCGACTCCGAAGACATCGAGGACTTACTTGTAAAAGTTGAGACCTCGTTTGACATCAAGTTTGTTGGAGACGAATTAGTTCATATCACAACCTTTGGACAACTTTGTGACCATATCGCAAACAAAATTCAGCTTGACAATTCAAACGACTGCACAAGCCAACAAGCGTTTTACAAACTTTGTGACGCAATTTCATCGACACTTCAAATCGACAATAAAACAATCTCGACAGACTTTCCTCTTGCTGACCTTTTACCAAGACAATCCAGACGTTCAAGGACAAAGAAATTGGAAAAGCAATTAGGTTTTAAACTAAATATTTTGCGACCACCACATTGGGTGACGGGGACACTTGCAATTTTACTTCTCGCATCTCTTGTTGGACTTTTCTTTAATTGGCAAATCGGACTTTTAGGACTTGCGTTTTCTATCATTGGACTTTGGTTCGCAAATAAAATCGGAAACGTCCTTGACTTACAAACGGTCGGACAAGTTGCCGAAAAAATGACAAGAGAAAATTATTTAAAATCAAGAAGAAACTCAAAGACATTTAATAAAAATGAAATTGAAAAAGTGCTGACAGACTGGTTCAGTGACGACTTGGACTTAGACAAAAGTAAATTAACAAGAGAAGCAAAATTTGTATGACAATGGACAGAAGCACAGCTTGTAACAGGCGGTCGAGTAAGCAAGGGCATTTCAGCCCAAGCTTCTCACAGAACCGTACGTGAAAGTCTCCCTTCATACGGCTCTTGATACATCCATCTTACTGATATACAAAAAAAAATCATATACCCACAGCTACCCTAAACCTATTATACTCCAATGGTAGAATAAGTTTGGATAGCTGTTTTGTATCTTACGCAAGTACTTATAAGCTTTCTGATAGCTTGTAATGCTTTTATATTTTC
>JAHAYQ010000172.1 GCA_018384465.1 Myroides sp.
GGATACATCGATCGTCCTTTAACTAAATTAAGAAAAGTGCTTTCTATTTTCGATAAATAGCGTTCGTCTAAACTAATACGATCACTTAAAAAATCTTCAGCAGGTGAAGGAAAGCCTGCACGCACACCTCCTAATATTTGAACATATTTTTTTTCACCATCACTATGTATGGTTAGATTTTCCAATTCTGTTCCGAAGTACGGTGCTTTTTTAAAATTTATCATTTTACTCTAAGTATATCTTTCCAATTAGTTGTATAATTTGGACTTAAAAGATCTTGGCGCATCTTCCATGTTTTATCCAGTGCTTGTGAACCAATTTTTAATTTTTTTACTCCATATTTAAAATTAAGTTGATCCATTACCTTCATCAACTTACGGTGTTGAGGATGCTCATCTTCAAATAAGTTGAATTGTTTTTCGCTTTCAGGACTTATTCCTCCAACAATAACGCCAGCTTTTTTATATCCATATCCTTTTTTGAAAATAATATCTAAGCCTTTTTTAGCATACTTAATTATCTCGATAGATGAATTAGTAGGGTAGGGGATGGTTACGTTTACAGATTGGTAATATTGTGGTTTATCTGTTTGAAATCTATTGGTAAAAATAAATACAGTAACTATTCTACAAGTAGAATGTTGGTTGCGTAATTTTTCAGCACAGGTGGTTGCAAAAGTAGCAATGCGCTCTTGTAGATAGGTTTTATCTTCATACGTTTTATCAAAAGATCTAGTCGTAGCAATATTCTTTTTTGTTTTTACATCTTCAAGTTCCATAGCAGATATGCCTTCTAATTCCTTTTTTAGTCGTAAACCAACTACAGTAAATTCCTTTCGGACATATTCATCAGGAAGATTTGTAAAATCTAATGCTTTATTTACTCCTTTTGCCTTTAATTTTTTAGCAAATTGTCTACCAATACCCCATACATCTTCAATAGCTAACCATCGCAAAGCTTTAATCCGTTTTTCTTCGGAATCTATAGCATAAACACCTTCTAATTGCGGATATTTTTTAGCTATCCTATTGGCCACTTTAGTTAATGCTTTTGTGGGCGCAATTCCAATACACGTTGGAATTAAAGTGTTTTTAAGAACTTCTTTCCGTATCGCTTTTGCATACGATACTAAATCATAATTTTCAAATCCCTTGAATTGTAAAAAGCTTTCATCTATCGAATAAACTTCTAAATCAGGTGTATATTTTCTAAGGATTCGAGTTACACGGTTACTCATATCGCCATACAGAGCGTAGTTTGATGAAAATACATTTACACTATTATCCTGAAATAACTTTTTGTATTCAAAAGCGGGTGCTCCCATTGGAATACCGAGTGCTTTTGCTTCGTTAGAACGCGCCACAACACAGCCATCGTTGTTGCTTAACACAACAATTGGCTTATGCCGTAATTGAGGTTTAAACACCCTTTCACAGCTTGCGTAAAAATTATTACAATCGACTAAAGCATACATCCTACAAAATTATTAAATTAGTAAACGTGCTAAAGTTAAATTATTATGATGCCAAGAAACGTCGTTTGTTTAGCGTTAGATTTAGGAAATTCATTAGAACCTGAGCATATATCTAACATTGAGATTGTAGCGAAAAATTTAGAAGATTTTAATAATCGTTTTCAAACAGATTTTTATCTTTTTTATGATACGGATGGATATACTTTTGAAATCCCCGAACAATTTATAATTAATGACTTATTAAATTGGTTTGTTGAAGGTATTGGCAAATTATTAGCTTTTTCATATTCCCCAACTCGGGACAGTTATTTTGATTTAAATTCTTATTTAAATGATCGCAAAACAGAGTTAGACTTTTTACATAGTTTTGAAATGTATAACAATTATCGTCAACGTTATATTGATTATGCCCCATTAGGATTTTTAGAAGAGGACTCGTACTTTTTTATAAAAGAAAATCTTACTAATTTGATATTAGATTATTCGCGGAATTTTAATTGATAAGACCAATTTCGGCAAGTTATTTATTTACTAATAGACGAAGTTTAAAATTATTTATTTTCGTTTATTTTGTTTGTTTCGTTTATTTCGTTTAAATTTGTTGAAACAATTTAAAGTATGGAAGCATTAGACTATATAAAAAGACCCACTAAGAAAGAACAACGAGTGGCTATTGAATCTTATTCAGCACTTTCTTCAATTTTATCACAATTGAAACAAGATGATACTGAAATAGAAGTCGAAGAAACAAACGACAGAATTAAAATACCTTTTAAAGCTTTAAAACTTTTAAGTGAAATTTTAAAGTCAATGAGTGAAGGAAATCCAATATCTATTGTCCCTATTGCAACGGAAGTCACTACTCAAAAAGCAGCTGAAATATTGGGTTGCTCACGACCACATTTAGTTAAACTTTTAGAGCAAGGTGAAATTGATTTTACAATGGTTGGAAGACATCGTCGTATTCTATTTGAAGATGTAATCAAATATAAAAACGAGATGAAGCAAAAACAGAAAAAGCATATCATTGATATTATGAACTTTGATGACGAAATAGGTTTATATGATTCATAGTGTAAGGTACAAAGCTGTTCTTGATACCAATGTAATATTTCCTATCGTTATTAGAGATTTATTATTTTGGTTTGCTCATTATGATTTATATACCCCAAAATGGAGTAAAATCATTTTTGATGAATGGAAATCTGTAATGATTCGAAAGGG